>JAIEQO010000858.1 GCA_019747655.1 Gemmataceae bacterium
CCCTGGAAGCCGCCGCCCGGGGGACGGACCCGGAGGCCGCCCGCCGGGCCGGCCTCATCCTCACCCGGCTCGGCCGGGCGTCCGACTCGGCCAAGCTGCTGGCCGCGAAGCGGGTCAAGCTCGATTACCGCGGCGTCCCCCTCGGGGCGGCCGTCAACGACCTCCGGGCCCGGACCGGCATCCCGCTGACCCTCGACGCGGCCGGCGTCGCCGACCCGGCCCGGCCGGTGACGTGTACCGCCGGCGAGCTGCCGGCCTGGGAGGCGGTGGCCGCGTTCTGCCGGGCGGCCGGTCTGCGGGAGGTCTTCGCCGCCGATCTGGACGCCCCGAAGCCGGAGACCAAGAACCGCCGCGGGTACTACACCCCGCCGCCCCCGCTGCCGCTGGCCGAGGCCGTCCCGGTCGTCCTGACCGACGGCCCGTACCGCCACCTGCCCGGTAGCCGGGCGGCGGCCGTCCGGGTGCTCGCCCTGCCAGCCGCCTTCCCCCGGAACCGGGTGCTGCTCGGCACCGGCGAGGTGACGCTGAGCTTCGACGTGACCCCGTCGCCCGGGCTGGAGTGGCAGGACGCAGGGGTGGCGGTGCGGGTCACGAAGGTGGTGGACGAGTTCGGCCGGCCTGGGACCGGCGGGGGGGCCCGGGACCCGGAACCGACCCCGTTCAACCCGTTCGGCGGGCAGGTGTTCGTCGGCCGGGGGGTTGCCCTCCGGTGGGACCCGGACGGCAACCCGATCACCCCGCCGACCCACCCGAACCCGCGGGTCGTCGCGGTCCCGTTGCAGGTGGCCACCCCGCACGCCCGGTCGCTCCGCCGGCTGGAGGGGGTGGTGGCCGGGGAGGTGATGGTCCCCGGGCAGGTGCTGGCCGCGGTGGCGAACCCGGCCGGCGCCCAGGGGGCGACCGCCGCCGGGCCGGACGGGGTGAAGCTGACGGTCCAGGGGTGCGAGCCGGGCGGGGCCGGGCGGCCGGCGGTCGTCCGGGTCCGGGTGGAGGCCCCGTCCCCGTGGCTGGAGGCCCGCCGGCGGAACCCGTGGGGGCCGATCTGGCCGGAGCCGGGTCGCCCGCCGGGGCACCAGGTCGAGGCGTTCGACGCGGCCGGCAAGCCGGTCCCGACGACCGCCAGCCAGACCCAGGCCAACGACGACGGGATGACCCTGTCGACGGCCACCGACCTGACGTTCGCCGGCGGGGTGCTGCCGGCCCGACTGGTCCTGACCGGCCCGCGGCGGACCCCGGTGGAAATCCCGTTCGTGATGGAAGACGTGCCGCTCCCGTAACTTGGCTAGGTCCTGTCTGACAAGCCCCGTTTCCCCGCGTTTTCCAAGGCATTTTCGGGGCTTGTCAGACAGGACCTAGGCGGCCCGGGCCCGCTTCCGCGCCGGCGCGGCCGGCCGGACGGGGACCGGCTGCCCGATCAGCCCCGCCAGCCGGTCGGCCACCTGGAAGGGGCTCAGCACCCGGTCGAGTTCGACCGCCGCCGGCATGTCCGGAAAGCGCGGCTCATCTTCCCACGCCCGCCGGTACGCCGGCTCTCCCGCCACGATCACCCGCTCGCCGTCGACGAGCGGGACGGCCGCCAGCGGCTCGTGGCCCCACAGCCAGTGGCGGCAGCCGTCGAACCCGGTCGGCAGTGTCCCGTCGGACCGAAGGGCGGCCGGGCGGAAGAACTGGTACGGCTCCGCTGCGGTCGGCGGCAGCCCGGCCGCGTCGATCAAGAGTCGGTGGAACTGGCCCACGTCGGCGACGCCGGACACGACGAGCCGCCAGCCGGTGCGGGCGGCCGGGTCGAGGACGACCACGGCCTCGTCGTCCGGAACGGCCAGCAAATCGGCGAGGTCCTTCGCCGCGGGCACGACGGAGGCGAGGGCGACCGCAGCCGCCCTCAGCCCCGGGACGGCACGGGCGACCCGCCGGACCTCGGCCGACGCGAACAACGCCGACAGCTCGGCAGCGATGAGGGCCGCGACCGGATGCGGATCGGGGGGCGGGGCGGGTGGCCGGGCGGCGAGGAGTTCGGCCTGTCGGGCGGGGTCGAAGAAGAAGACGGGGGCGTCGGCCGTGCGGGGCCGGGGCACGACGGCGGCCCGGAGGGCGTCACCGAGTCGGGCCAGCCGGGGCCGGGCGGCGAACGCCGGGTCCGGGCCGGGCGGCGGGGCCGGGCGGGTGGCGGGGAACGGAACGACCGACCGCAAGGCGCGTCCTCCGTGACGGGCGGCGGAGTAAAGCCCGAATCGGGCCCGGGACGCAAGGGGAAATGTGGGCTACGGCCGCGGCCGGCGGGGGGCGTACCGGAACCGGTTGACGTACACGATCCGCCGGCCGAGGTCGACCGCGAACCACGCCGTCAGGGGGAGGATGCCGACCCAGCGGACTTGGCCGATCAGCCCGGCGGCGCCCCGGGACTCGCCGAGTTCGTCGGCGTACCAGATCAGCCCGCGCTCGATCGCCCGTGCTACGGCGATCGCCTCGGTGCCCCGGCCGTCCTTCTTGGCGTCGCGGACCGCGGCGACCAGTTGCTCTTTCGCGGACTCCGACGGCTCGACCCGGAATCGGAGTGGCATCAGGGTCGCCCTCCGCTCTCCAAACCCAACTCCCGCTCGATCTCGTCCAGAATCTCGCTGATCGACTGCCCGCACGGGTGCTGCACGCCCCAGAGGATTTCGGCCTCGGTCGGGACGTCGTCCGGGAAGACGGCGTCATACACCGCGAAGAACGCCTGCCGCAGCCGCTCCCGTTCGGCGGTCAGGGCCGCGACCGCGTCGTCCGGGCGGGCCGGCTCCCCCGGCCCCGGTCGGAACGCCGGGTGCGTCGCCGCGACCGGCTCCCCCTTCGCCACGGCGAGGTAGAGGGCGTTGGCCTCGTTCTGCGAGACAGCCGGCTCGACCGCCCGCAGGTCGGCGACCACGTCGGCCGGCAGGACCCCGGCGGCGGCCGGGTCGTCGAGGAATTCCCGGCACCAGCGGCGGAGGTCGGCGACCTTCGCCCTGAGCTTAGCCAGTTCCGCCCGACGGTCGGGCGGGGCCGCCGGGCCGTTCGCCCCGGGGTGGCCGTTCGTCCCGGTCGGCGGGGCGTCCGGGGCGTCGCGGGCGTCGGTGCGGTCCTCGGACATGGTCGGCCCTCCGGCGGTCGGTCAGCCGTTCAATTCTACCGCCTCTTCCCAGTGCTGGTACAGCCGGGCCAGGGCGTCCTTCGTCCCCTCCAGGTCGGCCATCGTCGCTCGCAACTTCCCCGCGTCCCTGTACACGTCGGACGTCTGCAACGCCGCTTCGAGCGACGCCACCTTTCCCTCGGCCGCGGCGATGTCGGCCTCCAGGTCCGGCACCTTCCGGTACGGGAACTTCCGCTTCCGCTTCTCCTTCTTCCCGCCCCCGTCCGACTCCCCGGGCAGGCGCCCTGGGCTCGCCCGATCGGTCGCCTTCCCGCCCGCCTTGTCGGTGGCCGCCTTCTCCCGGGCCGCCCGGAGCAGCTCGTAGGTGTCGAAGTTGCCGTACACCACCTCGCTCCCGCCGGCCCCGTCGAGGACGATCAACAGGTCCACCGACCGGTTCAGGAAGTAGCGGTCGTGGCTGACCACGATCGCCGACCCGCCGAAGTTCTTCAGCGCCTCTTCGAGCGAGTCGCACGCCCAGATGTCGAGGTGGTTGGTCGGCTCGTCCAGGATCAGCAGGTTGCAGCCGTTGACCGTGAGCTTGGCCAGGGCCGCCCGGCTCCGCTCCCCCCCGGACAGCGACTTCACCGGCTGCTCGACGGTCTCGCCCTGGAGGCCGAAGCTGCCCAACAGGTCCCGCATCTTCTGCTCGGTCTGGGACGGGTCGTCGTCCGGCCAGACGGCCCGCATCACCGACTTCTCCTCATCCAGCACCTGCAAATGCTGGTCGAGGTAGCCGGGGAAGACGAGGTGGCCGCGCTGGACGAGGCCGGACGTGGCCTCCTCGTCGCCGAGCAGGATGCGGAGGAGGGTCGACTTGCCGCTGCCGTTGGGCCCCATGATGCCCAGCCGCTTGCCCCGCGGCAGGTCGAAGCTCAGGTTCTCGAACAGCACCTTGTCGCCGTACCGCTTGGTCAGGTCCTCGGTGTGGAAGACCACGTCCCCGGACCGGCGGACCTCCTGGAAGCTGATCCGCGGCCCCTCCACCCGGGTCGGCTTCTCGATGACTTCGAGCTTGTCCAACACCTTGACCCGCGACTGGGCTTGCTTGGCGAGCTGCCCGTAGCCCGCCCGGCGGATGTACTCCTCCTGCTTCAAGACGAACTCCCGCTGGGTCTCGTACTCCTTCAGCCGCCGCTCGTAGCGTTCCTCGCGGAGCCGGACGTACTGGTGGTAGTTCCCCGGGTAACTCGTGATCTGCCGGTCGTGGAGTTCCAGAATCTTGTTCATCACCCTGTCGAGGAAGTAGCGGTCGTGGCTGACCACGATCATCCCTTCCGGCTGCTGGGCCAGGTAGTTTTCCAGCCAGCGGGTGGTGTCGATGTCGAGGTGGTTGCTCGGCTCGTCGAGGAGCATCACGTCCGGGGCCGACAGGAGCAGCTTGGCCAGGAGCAGCCGGCGTTGTTGGCCGCCGGAGAAGGTGTTCGCGTCGCGGGCGAAGTCTGCGGCCTTGAACCCGAGTCCGCCCAGCACGCCCTCGACCTTGTGGTCGAGTTCGTAGGCGTCGTGGTGGCGGAGGAGTTCGCTGAGCCGGTCGAACTTGGCGGCGAGCTGCTTGTGCTTCGTCTCGTCGGTGCAGGCGGCGAGTTCTTCCGCGACCCGCTCGAACTCCTTCTGGGTGGCCAAGAGTTCGTCGAAGGCCGACTTGGCCTCGTCGAAGAGCGTCCGGCCCGCCGGGAACTCGGCGACCTGCTGCAACGTGCCGAGCCGCGCCCCGGCGTGCAGCGTGACCGACCCGGCGTCCGGCTCGTCCTGACCCGAGAGGCAGCGGAGGAGGGTGGTCTTGCCGGCCCCGTTCGGGCCGACGAACCCGATCCGCTCGCCGGCGTGGACCTCGAACGTGACGCCCTCGAACAGCGGGGTGGCGTCGTACCCGCGGGCGAGGTTCGTGCAACTCAGCAACA
>JAIEQO010000868.1 GCA_019747655.1 Gemmataceae bacterium
CAGCTCGCCGCCGCCGGCCACCCGGTCCCGGCGGTCGAGGCCCGGACCCGGTACGGGTGGGTCCGGCCGGCCGTCGCGGCGGCGGTGGCCAAGCCGGCCGAGCGGCCCGTCACCTGGACCGACCGGCTGGACAAGGTGCTGACCCACCGGGTCTGGGGCACGCTGGTGTTCCTGGCCCTGATGTTCCTGGTCTTCCAGTCGATCTTCTTCTGGGCCAAGCCGCTCATGGAGGCGATCGACGGCGTCCGCGAGCTGTCGGCCAAGTCCGTTGCCGGGTGGATGGAACCGGGGCCGCTGCGGGGCCTGCTCTCCGACGGCATCATCAAGGGCGTCGGCAGCGTGCTCGTCTTCCTGCCGCAGATCGTCATCCTGTTCGGGTTCATCGCGGTCCTGGAGGACTGCGGCTACATGGCCCGGGCGGCGTTCCTGATGGACCGGCTGATGAGCCGGTGCGGGCTGTCCGGCAAGTCGTTCATCCCGCTCCTGTCGTCGGTGGCGTGCGCGGTGCCGGGGATCATGGCCGCCCGGGTGGTGGAGAACCGCCGCGATCGCCTCGCCACGGTCCTGGTGGCCCCGTTGATGAGCTGCTCGGCCCGGCTGCCGGTGTACGTCCTGCTCATCGCCGCCTTCCTGACCGACGGCTACCCGTGGTGGGTCCCCGGGCTGGTCCTGTTCGCCATGTACATGCTGGGGTTCACCCTGGCCCCGCTCGTCGCGCTGCTCCTGAAGCGGACGCTGCTCAAGGGCGAGACGCCGGTGTTCGTGATGGAGCTGCCGGCGTACCGGCGGCCGTCGGTCCGCAACGTCGTGCGGCGGATGGCCGAGGCCGGGTGGGCGTTCGTCCGCCGGGCCGGGACGGTCATCCTGGCGGCCATGATCCTGATCTGGGCCCTCCTCTACTTCCCCAGCACGGCCCCGGACGGGTCGTCCTACGAGGACCGGGTGGCGGCCGCCGAAGCCGCGAAGGAGGAGGCCGAAGCGAAGGCGAAGGAGTACCCGGCCGGGGACGTACCGGAGGATGTTCAGAAGGCCGTCGAGGATGCCACGGCCGCGGCGAACGCGGTCAACGGCGAGTGGAAGCGGAACAGCCTGATGGGCCGGGCCGGGCGGTGGCTCGAACCCGCCTTCGAGCCGCTCGGGTGGGACTGGCGGATCGGGATGGCGGCGGTGGCCAGCTTCCCGGCCCGGGAGGTCGTCGTCGGCATGCTCGGGATGGTGTACGACGCCGGGGACGAGGGCGGGGACGACACCTCGGCCCTGCGGGACGCGGTCCGCCGGGAGTGGGCCCCGGGGACGGTCCAGGGCCGCTACCCGGTGGCGGTGGCCCTGTCGGTGATGGTGTTCATCGCCTTGTGTCTCCAGTGCGCCTCGACCCTGGCGGTGATCCGGCGGGAGACCCGGAGCTGGGCCTGGCCCGCCTTCACCTTCGCCTACATGACGGCCCTCGCCTACCTCGGGGCGCTGGTGACGTTCCAGGTCGGGCGGCTGCTGAGCTGACGTGACCCCCGACCCCCCGACCCAGGGCAACGCCCTGGGTCCGGCCCGGGTCCGTGACCGAATTCAACCATGCAACTGACCGTCACCCTCATCGTCGTCGGGCTCGCCGCGGGCTACGTCGCCCGGGCGACCTGGCGGACGTGGGCCGGCCGCAAATCCGGCTGCGGGTCCGGGTGCGGGTCGTGTTCGGCCGCCAAGCCCCAGCCCCCGGCCGACCCGCCCGGCCGGGTCGGGCTGCCGATGGCCGGCTGACCGCCGGCCCCCCGCCGGCTAGAATGCCTCCCTTCGCCCCGCGCCCAGGGCCCCAACGGAGAGCACGCATGTTGTCGGTGAAAGTGGTCCTCCTCTGCCTGTTCGCCCTCGGGATGGTCGCCGCGACCGGCGAGGCCGCCCGGGCGGCCAACCCGGTGGTGGCCGTCGAGACCTCGATGGGCACCATCAAGGTCGAGCTGTACCCGGACAAGGCCCCGGTCACGGTCAAGAACTTCCTCGACTACGTCGACGCCAAGCACTACGACGGGCTCATCTTCCACCGGGTCATCCCGACGTTCATGGTCCAGGGCGGGGGGATGGAGCCGGGGATGAAGGAGAAGAAGACCAAGGCCCCGATCAAGAACGAGGCCGGGAACGGGGTGTCGAACACCCGCGGGACCCTCGCCATGGCCCGGACCAGCGACCCGGACAGCGCCACCAGCCAGTTCTTCATCAACGTCGCCGACAACACCTTCCTCGACCGCAAGGAAGCCCGAGACGGGGTCGGCTACGCGGTCTTCGGCCGGGTGACCGAGGGGATGGACGTGGTCGACAAGATCAAGGCGGTCAAGACCGAGACGAAGGGCGGGCACCAGAACGTCCCGTCCGAGGACGTGGTCATCAAGTCGATCAAACGGGTCTCGGAGGACAAGAAGTAGCCGGGCCGGCGAACCGCGAGCGTGAGCGAGCGGGTGAGGCACCCGCTCGCTCACGCTCGCGGTTCGCCCGGACGGTCATTCCGCCGGCTCGATCACCGCCGTCATCGACCCCTGGCAGCGGGGGATGAGCGGGTCCGGGCCGTAGGCGTGGATTTGTTCTTGCTTGAGTTCGGCCCGCTCCCGGCTGGTGGTGCAGACGACCGCCCGGCCCTTCTCGTCCACCTGCTTGGCCAGCTCGTACCCCTTCTCGACCGGGTGGGCGAACAGCTCCTTCAGCATCACGATCACGTACTCGAAGCTGTGGTCGTCGTCGTCGAGCAGGATGACGTGGTACGGCGGCTGCCGCCGCGTCTCCTGCTGCTCCTCGACCTCCACGTCGGGCAGGACGGCCGGGCCGCTCATCGGGAAGTCCTTCCGGGCAACTCAGGCGGGCGGGGGCGACGACGAAAGCGGGTTGGACGGGCCGAACGTCCGGCCGGGCGGCGGGCCGACCTCCGCCCCCGGCCCGGGGCGGCCGAAGCAGACGACCGCGATGTCGTCGTTCTGGGGCCGGCCGGCGGCGTGCCGGCGGACCGCCTGCACCAGCCGGTCGCCGAGCTTCCGCGGGCGGGCCGCCTCCGGGCCGTCGGCCGCCCCCAGCACCCGGTCGACCGCCTCCGGGCCGAACAGCTTGCCGTGCGGGTCCATCGACTCGGTCACGCCGTCGGTACACACGGTCAGCGCATCCCCCGGGGCCAGGGGCACCTCGCTCGCCTCGTACTCGTACCCGGCCATCACCCCGAGCGGCACCCCGGTCGCCTCGTCCGGGATGGCGTCGACCGGGGGGCCGCCGGCGGCCCGGGTCAGCCGCGGGTTCATGTGCCCGGCGTTGACCACCCGGGCGACGTTGGCGGCCGGGTCGAGGACCACCGCGGCCAGGGTGACGAACCGGTCGGACAGCCCGCCCCGGATCATCTGGTCGTTCAAGAGCGAGACGGCCTTGGCCGGGTCGTCGGGGGCGGTCAGGAACCCGTACCGGGCCTCGCTGGAGAGCTTGGCGACCAAGAGGGCGGCCGGCACCCCCTTCCCGGCCACGTCCGCGACCACCACCGCGATCCGCCCGCCGGGGAGCGGGATGAAGTCGTAGTAGTCCCCGCCGATCGACTGGGCCGGGCTGTAGTGGCTGTAGAACTCGTACCCCGGGACCTCCGGCGGGTGCTGCGGGAGGAACCCGAGCTGCACCGCCCGGGCCAGCTCGACCTCCTTCTGCTCCCGCTCCCGGGCCACCACCTGCTCGTGCAGCTTGGCCTTGTCCAGGGCGACCGCGGCCAGGTTGGCCACGATCGTCAAGAGGCTCAGGTCGTCCTCCTTGAACTTCTTCGTCCGGTCCTGGGTGTCGACCTGCAGCGCCCCCAGGGCCCGGCCCTCGGCGGTCAGCACCGGGACGCACATCACCGACCGAATCTTGAACTCGGCGATCGACGCGGCAGGGCCGAGGGCGGCGTCGGTCGAGGCGTCCTCGATGAGCAGCGACTGGTGCGACTCCAGGGCCTTCTTCACGATCGTCTTGCTGAACCGCGTGTCGTCCAGCCCCGGGCGGCGGGCCCGCTGGGCCCGGGGGATCGGCTTGCCGGCGTCGTCGAGCAGGATCACGAAGCACCGGTCGGCCTGCTTGAACACCCCCAGCAGCGTCTCGGCCACCTTCCCCAGGAGCGGGTCGAGTTCGAGCGTCCGGGACAGGTCGGTGCTGACCTCGAGCAGGGCCCGCAGCCGGTCCGACGGCTGGACCTCCAGGAAGTGCTGGGCGTTCACCCGGCTCCCGGTGGCCTCGATCGTCGTCATCCCGCTCGACTCTTCCTCCTCCGGCTTCTCCGCGGTCATCCACTCGGGCAGCGGCGGGGGCGGCGGGGGCGGCGGCGGGACCCGGACCCGCTCGTCGTGGAACCGGAACAGGAAGTCGCAGATCTTGATCCGGTCGTCGTGCCGCAGGGGGGTCCGGGCCGTCACCTCCTTGCTGTTGACGAACGTGTGGTTGCGGCTCCGCAGGTCCTCGATGAAGTACTGCCCCTGGGCCCGGCTGATCTGGACGTGCTGGCGGCTGACCGCGTGGTGCGGGATGACGATCTGGCACCGGTCGGCGTCCCGGCCGACGATCAACAGGTCCCCGTCGAGCGGGATCGTCTCCCCGGGGGAGGAGCCGGCCGGCGACTTGAGCAGGATCAGGGACGGCATGGGGGCGGTCCGGGGTCGGGTGCGGCCGGACGGGTCCGGGGCGGGCGGGTGAACCCACTCCGATGTTACCGGCCGGGCCGAACCGACGCAAGCATCACCGGCGGGCGATCGGGCCTCGACCCGGTGGCACAGGCCTCCCGGCCTGTGCGAGTGACCCACCGGCCGGTAGGCCTGTGCCACCGGAGGGAGCCATCCGCCCGGGGTGAATTCCGGATGAAAAGTGTGGAACTGACGGCCGCTCGGACGGAGAATAGTTCGATCACGAGCCGAGTCCCACACGGGCCGACCCGGTGAGCCCACCCGAAGCCCACCCGCCGGGTGGGTTTTTCACCGCCCCGATGGTGAAGAAACAATGAAGAAGCGATGTGCGGTCGCGGTAGCCCTGGCCGCTGTCGCCGCCCTGGCGTGGACGGCCGCGGCCCAGCCGCCGGGCG
>JAIEQO010000846.1 GCA_019747655.1 Gemmataceae bacterium
TCGGAGACCGGAAAACCCGGTAGTAGTAGGTATGTGGCTACGGCCCCGCCCGGCCGGCGTGGTCTCGCTTCCGCTCCCGGCCCGTTGCCCGCCCCACCGGCTCGGCTCCCCGCAGCTGCGTGACGGCGGCCCTTCCCAAGCTCTACGGCCGCGTCTGAGCCTTCTTCGGCGTTGGCCGGCCCAAGTTCCCCGATAAGCCCATCTGATCGCCTATAGGCCCCGCTAATGCCTATAGGAGCCGGCCGGCCTGCCGGCCTGGCCGTGCCTGGGACCGACGCCGCGGTTCGTGCCCGATCCACCGGGCCGATGGAACGCGATACGCCCGGTGCGTGACCCCAGATCGATCGCAATTGAGGCCGTCCCGAGGTCGGGGCGGCCTTTTGCGTTTTCACTGAGGTTGGGCCGTCCGCTGGCTGCTCGTGGCCGCTCGTGGCCGCCCGTGTCTATCCCACCCCACTTGTTCCCGCTACTGGAGAGTCAGTCCGTGACGAATCTGTACACCCGCGAAGATGTCGCCAAACTGTTCCGCGTCTCCACCCGGACCATCGACCGCTGGCGGTCCCAAGGGCTCGACCTGGGAATGGTCCAAGCGTACCCCGGGGCGTTGCCCCGCTTCAAGTCCGAGACGGTTGATCGAGCCATTGCCGAGGGCGGATTCCGCAAGCTCAAGCAGCCCAAGACAAGCCCGAAGCCGGTCGGGACGGCGACACTGCCCGCCGAACGTAGGGACGGGGCTGGGTCGTCCGGGTCGCAGGGCATCGGCTCTGCCACGTTGCCCGAGCCTACGCCACCAGCCCCCTTGAGCGTCACCACCGGCCAGACTGGCAGCCTCGGGGCGGATCAGGCTTCCGCCGTCATGGTGACAACCACGGTCCTGATGACAACCGCGGCCAAGTTCGGTGACAACCTGGGTGACAACCATGTTGGGAAGTGATCCGCGGCGGGTAGGAACCGGAACAAGGCCGGCCTCAACCGCTTTGTGGATAAGCGGTTGAGGCCGGCCTTGGAAAGCTCGCGGAGGGAGTCGAACCCACGACCCGCGCTTTACAAAAGCGCCGCTCTACCAACTGAGCTACGCGAGCGCCGGATCGGCCCGCCGGCGACATCCACCCTAGATGGCCCCGGCCGGCGGTTCAAGCCGAATCGACCTCGCCGGCACACACCAGACCCGGCCCCGCCCGCGGAGGTTCGCCCCTGCTCAGCGGAACAGCGGCCGGGCCTGGGCCTCCACCTCCCGGGCCCACCGGTACACCACCGGCTTGCCGACCGGGTCGTACCCCGGCGACGCCGGCGGCCCGACCACCCCGTAGGCCCCGGTCCGCGGGTCCTTCGCCAGGAGCAGCAGGTACTCGCCCGGCCCGGTGAACCCGTCGGCCCCCGAGAGGTTCACCACCTCGACCTCTTCGCCGGCCGGCGGCTCGGCCCCCCGTAGCGGCTCGACCACCTTCACCCGGGCCAGCGGCTTCCCGTCCGGTCCGGCCTGGACTTCGGCCCGAACCGGGTGGGTGGACGCAGCGGCCAGGGCCCGTGAGACGACCGGCCCCCGCCACTTGACGAGGGCGGTGTAACCCAACCACCCCATCCACCCGAGGAACACGGCCGCCGCCAGGGCCAGCCGGACCTTCGCCCCGCTCATCGCGGCCCCCGCCGGCTGGGTTCCGGCAACGACAGCTCGAACCCCTCGGACAGCGCCTTGTCCAGGTCGAGCACGTCCTTGAAGTCGTCCGGGTCGTCCTCGTCCGACTTGCTCAGCCGGCCGGCCCCGATCAGCCGGAAGACCAGCCCCCCGAGGTCGTCGGTCGAGCGGACGCCCCACCGGCGGAACACCACCGGGGCCATCAGCCCGAACTCACGGACGGCCAGGTCGCACGCCCCGCGGACCAGCTCGGCCCCGCTGACGTGGCGGTCGTCATCGTCGTCCCCGGCCCCGGCCGGGGCCCGGCCGAGCCGGTCCTGGGTGTGGGAGACGGCCTCGCAGACGAACTCGTACGCCTCGTAGGCGTACCGCGGGTCGTCCCGGACCAGCTTCAGGATCGTCGGGTCCATGTCACCTCAAGCGATGAACGAGAAACGATGAGCGATGACCCGGGTCCGTGCCCGCCGTTCATCGCTCATCGTTCATCACCCCTCGTTATAGTCGGGTCAGCACCTCGTCGGCCGTGACCGGCAGCCGGCGGCCGTCCTCGAACTCGACCAGCAGCCGGCGGGCCAGGATTTCCTGGTGCAGCACCCGCCCCTGTCCCTTCGCGGTCAAGACCCGCGTCCCCACCGGCGGCAGCTCCCGGAGGAACTCCTCGTACACGTCCTGCTCGAACCGGAGGCAGCACTTCAGCCGCCCGCACCGGCCGGAAATCTTGGCCGGGTCGAGGGTGCTCTTCTGGAGCTTGGCCATCCGCATGCTGACCGGCGGCATCACCGCCATGTGGGTGTTGCAGCAGACCGGCTTGCCGCAGTCGCCGTAGTCGGCCTTCAGCTTCGCCTCGTCCCGGACCCCGATCTGCCGCAGCTCGATCCGGGTGTGGAACTCCCGGGCCATGCTCCGGACCAGCTCCCGGAAGTCGACCCGGTGCTCGGCCAGGAAGTAGAAGACGACCCGCTCGCCGCCGAACAGGTGCTCGACCTCGACCAGCTGCATCGGCAGCCGGTGGGCGGCGATCAGCTTCTCCCCGGCCGTGAACTGCTTCCGCTCGACCTCCTTCAGGTGGGCCATCTTGAGCCGGTCCTCCGGGGCCGCGACCCGGAGCAGCTCGCCCCGGGTCGGGTCCGGGAGGGCGGCCAGGGCTTGCGGGGTAGCCGGACAGAGGACCTCGCCGACCTCCTGCCCCCGCTCGGTCCGGACGATGACCGTGTCCCCGCGGTGGGCGTGCCCGCCGGGGAGGGTGACGAACTCGCCGAGGAACCGCATGGCCCCGTGCCGGACGAGGTAGTGCTGGGCCGGCGGGAGCGGCCCGGGGATCGGGGTCATCGGCCGGTCCTTCATCGGTTGAGTTGTCGAACCCAGGCGCGCCGCACGATGAACGCAGAAAAGTTCCGATCCGAACCGATCTCGTGTCTTGATCGTGCTTCTTCCGCGTTCATCGTGCGGCTCACCGTCTCTCCTACAAGTGCAGCTCCACCACGTCCTTATCGTGCAACACGTGGTCCCGGCCGACCGTTTGGCCGTCGAACACGCCCGTCCCCCACACCCGGGCCGACTTCACCCCCTCCTCGAAGTCCTTGTGGACCCGGCCCGCGAGGTCCGACACCGTGCCCCCGATCGGGCAGGTGAACGGGCTGGTCATGTCGGCCGGCTTGCCCGGCTGCTTGGTGTACACCCGCATGACCCCGAGGAGGTCGTAGATCGCCTTCCGCAATTCCTCCAGCCCGGTCCCCCGTTCCGCCGAGACGACCCGGACCGGGTACTGCTCGGCGATCAGGTCGCGGGCCAGTTCGAGCCGCACGTCGGCCGCCTCGTCGTCGGCCTTGTTGGCCACCAGGATCGTCTTCAGGTGGTACACCCCCGGGTCGTCCGACGCCGGCGCCCCAGGCGGGACCAACCGCCGCCGGGCCAGCTTCAGCCGCTCGTAGACGCTCTCGGTCGCCGGCGGGCCGTCGTCGTCGCTGAGGTCGAGGAAGAGTAACGCCGCGTCGGCCCCGCGGGTGATGTCGGTGACGAAGTGCTCGTAGTGGTCGGGCGTGACCGGCGGCAGGTCCACGAGCTGCACCCGCACGTCCTCGTAGTCCATCATCCCGGGGACCGGCTCGCGGGTGGTGAACGGGTACGGGGCCACCGCCGGCGTCGCCTTCGTGAGCCTGGTCAAGAGCCGCGACTTACCCGCGTTCGGCGGCCCGAGGAAGACCACTTGGCCGGCCCCCTGCTTGGGGACCTTGTGCGACCCCGGGGCGGCCTTCTTCGGCCCGAGCTTGGCCTGCTCGATCTCGTCGGTCAGCTCGCTGATCTTGGTCTTGAGGTCGGCCTGGACCTTCTCGCTGGCCTTGTGCTTGGGCAGGATCACCCACATTTCCCGCAACGCGGCCAGCTTCTCCTCGGGGGTCTTCCCCTTCTTGTACCGGGCCTCGGCGTCGTGGTACTGCGGGGGGAGGTTGACGGCCATGACGGTCTTCCGAAACGACTTCCAGGGGCCACGCCCCGGGTGCCGATGATTGTAGCGGATCGTACCCGCCGCCCGCCCCGGGAGGCCCGCCCGTGTCCGCACGCGCCGCCGTCTGGGGCACCTGGGCCGGGCTGACGGCGGCCGCGGTCGCGTTCGTCCTGCGGTTCGGCCGGAACTGCCCGCTGCTCGACGAGTGGGGGATGCTCGACGCCCTCGCCGGCCGGCGGCCGCTCCTCGCCTTCTTGTGGGAGCCGCACGCCGAGCACCGCTACCCGGCCCCGCGGCTGGTCTACGCCCTCCTCTTCCACACCTTCCACGACCTCCGGGCGGCCATGCTGGCGTCGGCCGTCGGGCTGTCGGCGGCGGCGGCCCTGCTCGTCGCGGCCGCCGGGCGGGCGCGAGGCCGGCCGGCGGCCGTCGACATCGTTTTTCCGCTGCTCCTGCTGCACTGGGGGCACTGGGAAAACCTGCTGATGGCCTACCAGGTCTGCTTCGTCGCGGTGGCGGTGCTGGTGGCCGTTCTCCTGCTGCTGGCGGCGACGGACCGGTGGGGGTGGGGCGGGACCCTGTTCGCGGCCGGGGCGGCGGTCGTCCTGCCGGGGTGTGGGAACCTGGGGCTCGGGTACGCCCCCGTCGCGGCCGTCTGGCTGGCGTTCGAGGCGGCCCGGGGGCGGCGGGTGGGCCCGCGACAGGGGGCTGTGCTGGTCCTGGCGGCCGGCCTCGCTCTGGGCCTGGCCGGGCTGGCGGCCCTGCACTACCCGGGCAGTTCCGGACACCTGCCGGAACGCCGGGCGGGGGAGGCGGTCCGGTTCCTGGTCGCCGACCTGGGGCTCGGGTTCGGCACCGAGACCCGGGCCGCCTGGCCGCTCTTCGGGGCAGTCGGGCTCGTCGCCGTCGTGGCGGCGGGGGGCGGCGTGGCGTCCGCCCGCCGGTCCCGGGCCGATGCGGCCGGCCTCACCCTGCTGCTG
>JAIEQO010001052.1 GCA_019747655.1 Gemmataceae bacterium
GGCGGCGGCCGGGGCAGGGCGGTGGTGCTCCGGCCCGCGGGTGCAGGACCGGCCGGAACGCGGCCGGGGCGGGCGGCGCGAACGACCGCGACCCCGGGCGAGCGGGCGGGATGCTACGCGGGCAAAATGGGCGGAGTCAAGCCGGGTCTTCGACCCGGGAATGACCAGTGACGAATGACCCACCAATGGCGAAGGGAAGAACCGGGCGGAGTCGGCCCACCGGGTCTTCCCTTCGTCATTGGTGGGTCATTGGTGGGTCATTCGTCATTTCCGCCGCAGGCGGGGGCGGGGGCGGGGACTTGGCCGGGACCGGGACGATGACCGGCTTGATCTCGCCGGTCAGGAGGTCGAGGACGATGCACGTCTTGGGGTTGGCCCGGAACAGGGCCCCGGGGTTGGCCACCAGCGTCTTGCCGGTCCGGTGCTGCTCGCGGACGTGGGTGTGGCCGTAGAAGACGTAGTCGAAGAAGTCGGCGTGCTCGAGCTGGCGGAGCTGGTGCCGCTCGTGGCTGTGGACCCAGGCGATCCGCCTGCCGGCCAGTTCGATCGCCCCGAACGAGTCGTGGTGGGTGCCGCCCACGTCCTTGATCGCGGCGGCCAGCTTGGCCCGGTCCTTGTCCCAGTTCCCCCAAACGAACTGGGTCGGCACCGGCTTGAACAGTCGGACCGTCTCGACCGACTCGATGTCCCCGCAGTGGAGGACCAGCTCGACGTGGTGCTCCAGCAGGAGGCGGACGGCCTCGGCGACCGTTTCCCCCCGGTCGTGGGTGTCGCTGACAACCCCGATCCGCATCGTGTCCACGCCCCGCGCCGCGATTCCGACCAGTGTACCTTAACAGGGAAGGGGGGCGTCGGGTATGTCGGGGCTGGGGGCGAACCCCGAGCGCGAGCGAGGGGGTGAGCCACCCCCTCGCTCGCGCTCGGGGTTCGCCGGCCTACTTCCCCACCTCGATCCCGGCCACCAGCCCGAGGTCGCGGCCGGCGATGGCCTTCGCGCCCTCGGGGTTCATGGCCACCGTTACCACCACTTGCTCCCCGCCCGGCCCGGCCAACAGGTGAAAGGCCTGGACCGCCGGCCGGCCGTCCATCGTCCCCTCGGCCACGAGTCGGTAGAGCCACCGCCCGCCGCCGACCGGGACCTCGCCGTCCGCGATCACCTTTCCCGCCACCCAACCGGGTGACGCGGCGACCGCCTTCTTGAACTCCTCGGGCGGTGAGTGCTTGCCCGGCTCGGCCTTCTGCCAGCTCGTGAGCGTGGCCTGGGCGACGAACGCCCCGCCGTCGAGCAGCCGGAGGACGAGGTGGGCGTCGGTCTGGCCGGTGACGTGCCAGCCACGGGGGTACAGCAGCCGGTAGCGGCCCTTCGGGTCGGCGTGCCGGAGGGCGGTCAGGTGGGCGGGCGGGACGGCCGGCGGGTCGGCGGCCAGCTCCGGCGGGGCGGCGTCGAGCGCCTCCCGTTTCAGGGTGATCGTCGCCTCGACCTTCGACGCCGGGCTGACCGGCCCGGCCTCCCGGTCGTCGGTCTGCCTCCAGACGAGGCCCGTCACCCGCTTGGTCGCCGCGTCGAACGTGCCCGTGGCGGTGACGGTCACGGCCACCTTCGCCCCGTTCTCGATCCCCTCGGCGGTCCCGGCGATCTCGAAGGCCACGGCCGCGGACGTGATGCCGGTGAGTTTGCCGGTGAGGCCGTTCTTGACGAGCCCGTCGAACAGGCAGGCGGTTTGCGCGGCCGGGTTCGACACGGCCCAGGTGTCGCCGACCTTGACCTCTTTCCCGGGGAGCAGCCCGGGGAGGCAGTGCGGGTCGAAGTGCTCGGTGACGAGGTCGAGTTCGTCCCGGGTGAACGGCCCGGCCGGGCTGAAGGCGAACGCCCCGTCCGGCTTGCGGGCGGTCACGACCAGCCGGCGGTCGGCGGCTAGGGCCCGCTCGGACCGCTCCAGGCCGATCATGGCCGACGCGACGGCCTCGGCGTACAGCCGGGCGGACCGGGCTGGCAGCCCGTCGGCCACGGCCATGGTCCGGTCGGCGAACCGGTGCCGGGCCCTCGCCTGGAGCCGGAGCTGCTGCGGCTTGCCGCCCTCGCCGAGGACGGACATCGTCCCGGCCAAGTCGAGGTCGACGGCATACCGGGACACGTCTCCGGGCCGTGGGGTCTCGGCCAGCAACACGGACTGACCCAATGCCGGCCCGGCGGGGGCGAGCGTCAGCAGGAGGGCGGCGAGCCGAACGCGCATGGCGGCCTCCCGGCCGGGATGGGTCCGTGGGCCGGCCGGCGATACAACGGACGCCAAGTCCGGGTCAAGACCGACAGGGGCTCCCACATGCCGGCCGCCCGGGCGTTCTCGACCGTCACGCTCGTGAACGGCTCGACCGGCGACCCGGTCTTGTACCTGGACTACCCCGGGGCCGACAACGCACTACTGTTCGACGGCGGGGAGAACGCCGGGCTGACACCGGCCCAGCTCGGCGACCTCGAAGCCGTGTTCGTCACCCACCACCACGTCGACCACTTCATCGGCCTCGACCGGATCGTCCGCGCGAACATGGACCGGGACAAGGTGCTCCATGTGTTCGGGCCGGCCGACACGATCCGCAAGGTGTACGACCGGATCACGGCCTACGACTACCCGTTCTTCCCGTTCCAGAAGATCGTGGTCCGGGTGACGGAGCTATTGCCGGGGGTGCGGCGGACGGCGGTGCTGGAATGCACGAAGAAATTCCCCCGGCCGGAGGTCGAAGAACAGCCGTGGGGCGGGCCGGTGTGCTACGAGAACGCCGACCTGACGGTCGAGGCGGTGCCGGTCGATCACACCGTTCCGTGCCTGGCGTTCGCCCTGGCCGAGAAGAGCGGTTACCACCCCGACCCGGCCCGGATCGCGGCGGGTGCGCTCAAGCCCGGGCGCTGGGTCGGGGAGGTGCTGCGGCTCCTTCGCGCCGGGGCCGATCCGGCCACCCGGCTGGAGATCGACGGCGGGTCGTTCGCGGTGGGGAAGCTGGCTGGGTTGTACTTCGCCGAGTCGCCGGGGGCGCGGGTGGCGTATGTCGTGGACACGCTCTGGTCGGAGGCGGTCCGGCCGGGGCTGGTGAAGCTGGCCCGGGGGGCGTGGCGGCTGTACTGCGACAGCTTCTACGCCGCGGCTCAACTGAAGCAGGCCCAGAAGTACAAGCACATGGTCGCCCCGCAGGCCGGCGAACTGGCCCGGTTGGCGAAGGTCGAGCAACTGGTGCTGATTCACTTTGCGACGCGGTACGCCGGGGCTTACCAGGCCCTCGTGGACGAGGCGGCGGCGGTGTTTCCGCGTGTGAGTGCGGAGATCGGATAAAGACAGACCCCACCCCCTAACCCCCTCCCCCGCGGGGAGAGGGGGGATAGAACCGACCCGTCTGGTTCCCCCTCTCCCCGCGGGGGAGGGGGTTAGGGGTGGGGTCTCGGAGATTCACCATGCCCGACGACATCGAGCAGGTTGACGCGGCGGTGGACGTGGCCGCCCCGGCGGACGCGGAGCCGGCCGAGGGCCGGCCGGAGATGCCGCCGCAGGAGGCGCTGGCCCGCCTCGCCGAGGGGAAGCCGGTCGAGGGCGTCCGGGTCCGCCGGCTCAAGCTCCGGGGCGAGTTCGCCCAGCCGGC
Organism: Gemmataceae bacterium; assembly: GCA_019747655.1. Taxonomy (GTDB): domain Bacteria; phylum Planctomycetota; class Planctomycetia; order Gemmatales; family Gemmataceae; genus Urbifossiella. Next base: position 3,628 of record JAIEQO010001052.1, read on the forward strand.
CGTGTTCAAGAACTGCGTGCTGGTCCAGCCGGAGTTCGGCCCGGCCACGTTCAAGGGCGACCTGGTGATGGCCGGCTGCACGATCGACCGGCCGATCTTCTCCAAGCCGGTGACGGTCGAGGGGAACTTCGGGCTGAACGGCTCGACCGTCAACAAGGCGGTGTTCTTCGACCTGACGGTCAAGGGGAAGGGGTTCTTCTCCGGGGCCCGGTTCCGGGGCAAACTGCTGTTCACGAAATGCGAGTTCGGCCAGAAGGTGAGCTGGTGGGAGGCCCGGCTGGAGTGCTGGGCCGAGTTCCGCAAGTGCGCCTTCGCCGGGGAGGCCGACTTCCGCAGCATCCATTGCGACCAGGGGCTGGTGTTCGGCGGCTGCACGTTCGCCGGCGACTTCCTCCTCCGCGGGGCGGCGGTGGCCAAGAAGCTCCAGCTCGACACCAGCCGGTTCGACCGGGCGGTCGACCTGTCCAAGGCCAAGCTGAACGACTTCGCCTACCTGGAGGCGGTCGAGCAGGGGCCGGACCAGACGTGGGCGTTCGCCAACGCGGTGGCCGAGCGGCTGCTGGTCCGCCCGGCCCAGGTGGAGGGGCGGCTGGCCAGCGAGCGGGCCGGCCGGCACGAGGAGGCGATGCACGAGTACGGGCTGCTCAAGAAGTGCTACCAGAGCCTGCACAAGTTCGACGCCGAGGACTGGGCATTCTACCGGTTTAAGGTGAACCAGCGGCGGGCCAAGAGCTGCTGCTGGAGCCGGCCGTGGACGAAGGTCCGGCGGTTCTTCGGCTGGCTGTTCCTGGACGTGGGGTGCGGGTACGGGACGAACCCCCTGCGGGCGGTCCGGATGGCCGGGCTGATCATCCTCCTGTTCGCCGTCTGGTACGGGGTGAACGTGGAGTCGTTCCACGACGAGGAGAAGCGGCCGTTCCCCCGCGAGGAGGTGGGCTCGATCGGCAACCGGGTGATGCTCGGGCTGACGACGAGCGTGAGCGTGTTCACCTCCGGGATGGGGGCGGTGCGGTCGGTGGCCAAGGGGTGGATGAACGTGCCCGTCATGGTCGAGAGCGTGATGGGGACGTTGCTGTTCGGCCTCTTCATCGTCGCCTTCAGCCGGAAGGTCATCCGGTAGGCGGGTCGTCGTACTGGGCGACGACCCCGCAGACCGGGCAGTCGATGATCCCGCCGCCCGGGCCTGGGATTCGGGCCGTCCGTTCGCCACATTCGCCGCACGACCCGGTCACGAGCGGGCTCGACGGCTGGTAGTCCTCCGGCCGCTCGTCGCGGTGCTGGAGGATTTGCCGCGCCCCGAGCAACCGGCGGTGCTCGAGCCGGACGTAGTCGAGGAGCGGGAAGGCCAGCTCGACCACCTCGGCGTTGGCCTTGCTCTGTTGAATCCCTTTCGGGTGTAGGCCCGTCGAATGAGGTATGAAGACCCCAACCCCGATGACCAACTCCCCG
>JAIEQO010000033.1 GCA_019747655.1 Gemmataceae bacterium
CCGGCGGCGGGGCCTTCCTCGCTTACGTCGAGGGCAAGCCGTTCCAGTCCCTGGCCCAGATCGACTCGAAGTGACGCCGCGCCGCTCGCCCGACGGACCCCGACATCCCCGATGCCCGAAATGAGCACCGATCGGCCCAAGCGTGGCGTCCCGGAGGGGCTGTGGGTCCGCTGCCCGGGCTGCCAGGCGACCGTCTACAAAAAGGAAGTCGAGGCCCGGCTGTTCGTCTGCCCGGAGTGCGACCACCACTTCACCGTCCCGGTCCGGGACCGGATCGCCCAGTTGCTCGACGCCGACAGCTTCGAGGAGTGGGACGCCGGGCTGGCCCCGGTCGACCCGCTCGGGTTCGTCGACCGCATCCCGTACTCGAAGCGGATCACCGACGAGCAGGCCAAGACCGGGGTGAAGGACGCGGCCGTGTGCGGCAAGGGGTTCGTCCGCGGCCGGCCGGTGGTGCTGGGCGTCACCGACTTCCAGTTCATGGCCGGGAGCATGGGGTCGGTGGTCGGGGAGAAGCTGGCCCGGGCGGCCGAGCGGGCTACGGAGTTGCGGCTGCCCTTGATCTTCGTCAGCGGGTCCGGCGGCGGGGCCCGGATGCAGGAGGGCATCCTGTCGCTCATGCAGATGGCCAAAGTGTCGGCCGCCCTGGCCCGGTACGACTCGGCCGGCGGGTTCTACGTCTGCGTCCTGACCCACCCGACGATGGGCGGGGTGGCCGCGAGCTGGGCGTTGCAGGGGGACGTCACCCTGGCCGAGCCGGGGGCGATGGTCGGGTTCGCCGGCAAGCGGACGATCTGGAATACCGTCCGGCTCGAACTCCCGGAGGGGTTCCAGACCAGCGAGTTCCTGCTCAAGCATGGGTTCGTCGACCGGATCGTCCACCGCCGGGACCTCCGCACGGAGGTCGCCCAGCTCATCGACTATTGCCAAATCGTTTAGGTGGTGCGGCGGGTGCCCCGGCTGACGCGCCGCGGGATTTGAGGTAAGGTGGTAGTGGCGGCGGTCGGGCCTCGCCCCGTCTTCGATTCCGCACTCCGAACTCCGCATTCCACACTGGGGTAACCCGTGGGCTTCCTGAGCAAGCTGTTCGGCGGCGGCAAGGGCGGGGCCGCGACCAAGGGGCTCAAGCGGTCGAACATCCTCAAGCGGTTCGACCTGAGCGGGCGGACCGGCCAGGGGAGCATGTCCAAGGTCTACCGGGCCTACGACAACGAGATCGGCCGGATCGTCTGCCTCAAGGTCCTGGACCGGGAGAAAACCAAGAAGTTCGAGGACCGCTTCCGGGCGATGGGGCTGACCGGCAAGCCGAGCGAGGGCGAGGTCTGCCTGGCCCTGCGGCACGAGAACATCGTCCGCACCTTCGAGTACGGCCTGTCGACCCAGGGCGACCCGTACCTGGTGATGGAGTGGGTCGAGGGGCACGGGCTGAACTACCTGATCGAGACCCGCAACGCCAACCTGAACGGCAACCGGGTCAACTACCTCGGCCAGCTCTGCGACGCCGTCGGGTACATGCACGACGCGAAGTACCTGCACCGGGACCTGTGCCCGCGGAACGTGATGGTCGACCAGGACGGGGTGCTCAAGTTGATCGACTTCGGGCTGACCATCCCGTACACCCCCCAATTCTGCCAGCCGGGGAATCGGACCGGGACGGCCGACTACCTGGCCCCGGAGATTATCAAGCGGAAGGCGACCGACCACCGGGTCGACCTGTTCGCCCTCGGGGTGACGGCGTTCGAGGTGTTCACCGGGCAGTTGCCGTGGGAGCGGTCGCCGTCGTCCGAGGAGACCCTGCGGCGGCACCTGAACACCCCGGCCCGGGACCCGAAGGCCCTGAACCCGAAGCTCGACGACGACCTGTGCGGGGTCCTCACCCGGGCCGTCGACCGGGAACCGTCCGCCCGGTTCGCGACCGCCAACGCCTTCAAGGACGCGCTCAAGAAGCTCGACCGGCAGGATTACTGACGGCGTGCGCGGTCCCCTCCCCCCGGAAACCACGGACCTGTAACACGGCGGGCGGATGCCGACCGTGTGCCGGGTACGTCACCCACCTCGGCCCACGTTGGTGAAATCTTGGTAGTCGGCCGACGAACAACCCCGCGGATCGTCCTCCGGGGAAAGGGCCGAACATGAGCCGCCTGTTGGTCGTTCCGGTCGCGGTCGGCCTGATCCTCGTGGCAGGCTGCGGGCGGGCGGAGCCGACGCTCACACCCGAAGAACTCGCCGCCGGGTGGGAAAAGCACAAGGGCCAGACGGTCGTGCTCTCCGGGGCGCCGAAAAATGTCCTCCCCGAGAGGCGGCTCGCGCTCTTCTACACAGCAAACGGGAACTACCGCATCTCCGCCGAAGTCGCCGAAGGCTCCGAGACCCCCAAACCCGACCAGCCGTGTAAGCTGCAAGGCACTGTCAAGGGCCTCGAGGGCAAGACGGTCGTCGTGACCGGCTGCAAGCCACTCCCTTGAGCGACCGAGCGGACCCGCCACCTCGGCACAAACCTTCGGCGGAGACTACGACCAGTGCCGGCGGGACGATGTGTCGTTTACGCCTGTCGCCCGGCGAGACTTGCGGCCCATGCGGCCGCGGCGATCGCCGCGGTTTCGACCCGCAACACCCGCGGACCGAGCGACGCCCGCCGCCAGCCGGCGGCTTCTGCCGCCGTCACCTCGTCGTCCGTGAACCCGCCCTCCGGCCCAACCGCGAACGCCACACCCTCATTGACAGCACTCGGTAACCCGGCCTGTGAACCCTCCCCCGGCGGATGAAGCAGGAAGCGGACCGCCGGTCGGTCGGCGGCCGCAAGGTAGTCCGCCCACTCCGTCAGCGGCCCGACCCGCATCAGGACGTTCCGGCCACACTGCTTGCTCGCCTCGATCACCGCCTGCCGGAGCTTGTTGAGACGCGCCTCCTTCGGCTCGACGACCGTGCGGGCCGTGCGTAACGGCACGAACCGGCCGACGCCCAGCTCGGTCAGCTTTTCGATGAGGAAGTCGCCGCGGTCGCCCTTCGGCAGGGCGGCGGCCACCTCGACCACGAAGGGCAACTCCCGGTCGACGCGGACGGGTGCCCCGACCGTCAGGACGGTCCGCTTGCGGTCGGCGGCGACCACCTCGGCCGGGTAGTCGTGGCCGTCGCCGTTGAACAGGACGACCCGGTCGCCCGGGCCGAACCGCCGGACGGTGACGAGGTGGTGGGCCTCCGGCCCGGACAGGACGTACTCCCCGGCCGGGAGCGGGTCGGGGGTGTAGAACCGGTCGGCCATGCGGGGTCGGGCCGCCGTCAGCCGACGTCGGCCTGCTCGACGGAGAGGAAGACCGGGCCCGGGTCCTCGGCCGGGGCCGGCCGGTGGCGGGGCCGGTCCGGCTCGGCCGGCGGGTCGACCGGGATGGCGTCCCAGAAGGTCGGGTACGACCCGGCCTGGGTGGCGTCGAAGGCGGGGGCGGGAATGTGTTGGGTCATCGTCGCGGCCCCAAGAGGCGTGGGCGGGGACGGCCGACCGCCCCCATACTACCCGGAGTCCGGCCGGCGGCTAGAGGGCGGCCCCACCCCCCCGGCCGCCGACCCGGTGCCACCCGCCGTCCCGCCACTGGAAGACGACCTCGTCCCGCCCCCGCCAGGCCACGCAGTAGGCCCCGGCGGCGGTGTTCACCGCCCACCCGTCCCGGCGGAGCAGTTCGAGGTTCGGCTCGGCCTCCCGGCCGAGGGCGAGCGGGGAAAGCGGTTGCACGGCGGTTCCTCCCGGGGACGCCGGGCGGGCGGCCGCGGGTCCCCCGGCCGGGGGCGAGTGCCGGGCCGGGGTTCGCGCCCACCCGGCCGGGTGAAGCGGGAACACGACTCCTCAACACCTTCATCGGTCGGGCGGGGGCCGCCGGTGTAGCGATCCGCGGTCGCGGCCGCCCGGCAGCCCGCCGTTCGGCCGCCGGACCGAACTTTACCGCACGACCGGACGGTCCCCGACGGCCGCCGCCCCGGCCACCCCGAGCAGGCCGAACGGGACCGGGGGCGGGCCCGGCACGGCGGCGCCGGCCGGGAAGAAGTGCTCGTCGGTCGGCCCGGTCCGCGGGTCGTCCTTCTCGGGCTGCTTGAACAGGGTGAGGGGGAAGGTCGGCAGCGGCTCGCCGGCCAGCTCGGCGTGCTTGCGGATCGTCCCCCGGGAGTACGGCCCGGCCCCGAACACCCAGGTGTCCTGGGCCCGGCTGACGGCCTCGACCGTCCCCGACTGCCACAGGGCCCGGCCGGTCTGCCGGTTGTACGCGAACACCCCGAGCTTCGCCACGCCCCGCTGGTCGCTCTTCTTGATCAGGGCGATCTCCGGGATGTTCGCCCCCGGCACCCCGGGGACGATCGCCGGCAGCGACACCGACGGGGTGCCGACGAGCAGGCCGTGCCGGTCGGTCCCGATCCCGCCGGCCCGGACCTCGACCACGTAGGCGGCCTTCGGCCGGTCCTCCTGGAGCAGCGCCCCGTGGGCCAGGAGCTGCTGCCGGACGACGCTCACCAGGTAGCCGCGGTCGACCACGTCCTTGTCCACGGCCGAGGCGTCGAGGAACACGGTCTGGCCGTCGAGCGGGGAGAAGTCGATCTTGGCCACCGCCTGGTCGACGGCCTGGGAGATCAGCAGCATCTCGCTGGCGGCCCGGCCGGTGTCGGTCATCCGCGTGGTGCCGCACCCGGCGAGGACCACCGCCCCGAGGGCGACGACGAGTCGATGGCCCGATGGGGGAGGTGGCATAAAGGATCGGGGGGTGTGGCGGGGGCGGGACCATACCCCGTCCGGCGGGTGGGTCAAGTCCGAGCGTCGGAACCGGGTCGGGGATGCTTTGCCGGCTGGACCGGCCGGCGGCGGGGATGGGAACTTACAGGACCCAACAGAGCGGCATACATTGTGGCGTCGAGGTGGCCTTGTTGGGGGTGCAGATTCCGGTCGGGGAGGTCCGCGACCGGCTCGGCCGGCCGTACCCGGTCGGCGGGCCGGGCCGGGTCCGGCCCGAGCTGCTCGGCTGATTCACGATCCGGTTGAGAGCGTCCGTTTCCGCGACTGGCGGTCGAGCAGGGTTCGGACCCGGTCCCGCGCGGT
>JAIEQO010000112.1 GCA_019747655.1 Gemmataceae bacterium
CGGCGGGACCAGGCGTTCACCATCTTCTACATGGGGATCAACACCGGGGCGTTCATCAGCCCGCTGACCTGCGGGGCCGTCGCCCAGATCGAGGGGTGGCGGTACGGGTTCATCCTGGCCGGGCTCGGGATGCTGACCGGGCTGGCCGTGTTCCTGTACACCTCGTCCCGCGGGTACCTGGAGGGGTACGCCGACCCGCCGGCCGACGCCCCGCGGACGGTGGCCGGGGTGCCGGCCGGCCCGGCGGTGTACCTCGGCACCCTCCTGGTCGCCCCCCTGGCCGGGCTGCTGATCTACCAGAACGCCGTGATCGACTACCTGCTCGGCGGGATCGCGGTGGGGACGATCGGGTACATGCTGTACCTGTCGTCCCAGTACCCGGCGGCCGAGCGGCAGCGGATCTGGGTGATCGTCGTCCTGCTGTTCTTCACCAGCGTGTTCTGGGGGTTCTTCGAGCTGGCCGGCGGCGCCCTGAACGTGTTCACCGACCAGAACGTGGACAAGTCGGTCGGCGGGTGGGCGATCCCGGCGAGCGTGTTCCAGGCGACGAACGCCCTGTTCATCGTCCTGTTCGCCCCGCTGTTCACCCTGATGTGGCGGGTGCTGGCGAGCCGCGGGCTGGAGCCGGCGGCCCCGGTCAAGTTCGCCGCCGGGCTGATCCTCCTCGGGATCGGGTTCCTAATCCTGAACACCGGCCGGGGGGCGGCGACCGACGGTGTGATGCCGCTGATCTTCCTGATCCTGATGTACCTGTTCCACACCCTCGGCGAGCTGGCCCTGTCCCCGGTCGGGCTGTCGCTGGTGACCAAGCTGGCCCCGCCCAAGGTGGTCGGGTTCATGATGGGGTTCTGGTTCCTGGCCAGCGCGATCGGGTTCCAGGTCGGGGGGTGGATCGGCGGGGAGTCGGCCGCCCCGGAGGGGTCGACCCGGGAAGAGACCATGAACTACGCCCTGGACGTGTTCAACAACGTCGGCCTGTTCGCCGTCGGGTCGGGGGTGCTGCTGCTGGTCCTGTCCCCGCTCCTCAAGAAGTGGATGCACGGGGTCCGGTGACGGGCGGGGAGTCCCGAGACCCCACCCGCGGTCCGTCCCCTCCCCCTTTCCTTCCCCCTCCCCCACAGGGAGAGGGGGAGAAAGACCGAAGACGGGTTTCGTCTTCCCGCCTGGGGCAAGGGTTTCCTTCAGTACCGCGGGACGGACGGGTCGATGAGGGCCGACCAGGCGTCGATGCCGCCGGAGAGCGAGGCGGCGTCGTGCCCGGCCCGGCGGAGGATCGCCGCCCCGCTCAGGCTCCGGACCCCGTGGTGGCAGTAGACCACCACCAGGGCCCCGGCCGGCGGGGCGACCTCGTCCGCCCGCCCGACCAGCTCCGGCAGCGGCACCAGCAGGCTGTCCGGCAGCCGGCAGTAGGCGTGCTCGTCGTAATTGCGGACGTCGACCAGGTAGACCGGCTCGCCGGCGTCCAGCTTCCGCTTCAACTCGGCGACGTGGAGGTGGGGGATCATGAGGCGGTGACTCGGAGAAGAGGGCCGCAGATGACGCAGACTCCGGCGCAGATGAAATCCGGATCGATCAGAATCAAGTTTTGTCCGATCTGCGTTCCATCTGCGCTGAAATCCGCGTCATCAGCGGGCCGGTCTTCTCTTACCCCCCGCTCACGTCCGGCAGCCCGAGCTTGAGCAGGTACTCCCGCTCCTTGGCCCGCATCGCCCGTTCGGACTTCGGGTCGGTGTCGGCGTACCCGCACAGGTGCAGGCAGCCGTGGACGACGTACAGGAGCAGCTCCAGCCCGACCTCGTGGCCGCGGTCGGCGGCGTTCTCCTTCGCCACCTCGGCCCCGATCACCACCTCGCCCTCCAGCTTCTTCGACCCCTTCGGGGAGTACGGGAAGGTGAGCACGTCGGTCGGCTCGTCGTGATCGAGGAACTGCTTGTTGAGCCGGTGGATGTGCGGGTTGTCGACGAACGCCAGCGTGACCTTGGCCTCGGCCACGCCCTCCCCTTCGAGGACCGCCTTCGCGGCCGCCTTGAGCCCCTGGTAGTCCAGGGGCACGACCTCCTGTGGGCTGGCGACCGAGACGCGGATCATGACGGCATTGTAGGGGTCACAGGCAGGAATGCCTGTGCCGCCGACGCCCTGGTGGCACGGGCATTCCTGCCTGTGCCGGCCCTTGACTTCCGCCGGCCGGTCCGGATGCTGGGGACAACGACCCCCCACACCGGCCCGCACCCATGTCGCACAGCCACGACCACAAGCACCACGGCCACGACCACAAGCACCACGGCCAGCCGCCGTCCGGCGGCGACGGCCCGCCGTTCCGGGTCGTCCCCCGGTGGTTCTTCGCCGCCGGGGCCGTCCTGCTGTTGCTGGTGATCCTGACCTGGGTGCTAATCTGATCCGGGCGGGCGGTTCTGGTGGCCGGCGAAGATGTCGCCCGTCACCAGCGGCCCGTACAGGTCCGGCCGCCGCCAGTTCACCCGGTCGATCTCGTACTCGCCGGGGCAGTTCACCACCCGCTTGGCCCGGGCCGCCGCAGGGTCGACCGCCATCGTGAAGACGTGCTCCTCGCCCTCCGGGGCCCGGTGGACCACCTTCCCCAGGCAGTCGGCCGCCGACGACAGGCCGATGTACCGGAACCCCGACTCCTCCCCGACCCGGTTGACCGCCAGGTAGTAGACGTGGTTCTCCCACGCCCGGGCGGCCGACACCAGCTCGGCCATCGTCCGGGCGTTCGTCGCCCAGTTCGTCGGCAGGACGATCAGGTCGGCCCCGAGCAGGGTCAGCACCCGGCTCGTCTCCGGGAAGCTGCCGTCGAAGCAGATGTTCATGCCCAGCTTCAGCCCGCCGAGGTCGTGGACGGCGAACGGCCGGTCGCCCGGGTCGGTGAACCGGTCCGCCCCGAGGCACGGCAGGTGGGCCTTGCGGTACGACGCGAAGTACCCCGTCGGGCCGACCAGGGCGCACGAGTTGTACAGCTTGTCCGCCGCCGGGTCGTGCTCGATCAGCCCGAACACGGCCCACACCCCGAGCCGGGCGCACTCCCGGGCGACGGCGTCGGTCGACGGCCCGGGGAGCGGCTCGGCCACCGCCCGGACCTGGTCCCTTGACCGGAATCCGTAACCGGTGACGACGCACTCGGGGAAGACGGCGAGGCGCGCCCCCCGGTCGGCGGCGACGGCCAGCCGGTCGCACACCGCCCGGCGGTTGGCCGCCGGGTCGGCCAGCCGGCAGTCCATCTGCACCCCGGCGACGGTCCAGGTCGTGCTCACAGACCCCACCCCCTAGCCCCCTCCCCCGCGGGGGGAGGGGGAACAAGACGGTAAACCCCACGCCCCGGCCCCCTCCCCGCAGCGGGGAGGGGGAGGAAGCCCCGAGCCGGCCGCGGCCCGTCCGGTCCCCCCTCCCCCCGCGGGGGAGGGGGCCGGGGGGTGGGGTCTGCTCCTCTACCGCCGGGCGGCCCGCCCGGCGGCCGCGTCGATGTACCGGACGTACTGGGCCGCCGGGGCGTGGGTGTACTCGGGCAGGTCCCACCCGGGCGGGGCCGGCCGGCGGGCCTTCGCCAGGTACGCCTTGGCCGCCGCCGGGTCGCCGCCGAGCAGGGCCAGGTAGCCGCACCGGAAGTAGAACTCGGCCGACCGCTCCATCTGCCCGAACACCTCGGCCCGGGCCTGCAACCGGGCCCGGTCCCGGATGGTGTACCACAGGACCAGCGGGGCGACCGTGTCCGGGCCGCCGAGCCCGGCCGCCACCGGCCACCCGAACGGGAGGACCGCGTCCGGGGCGGGGTAGGCGGTGACCGCGTACCGCCGGCCGTCGATCTCGTCCAGGGTCCGGGCGGCGTCCAGGTAGTTCCCGGACAGCCACGCCACCTGGTACTCCAGGAGCCGGAGGAACGCCCGCAGCGCGTCGATCTGGGGCGGCCGGGGGTCCTGGCCGGCCGTCCGGTCGAACTCCCCGCGGAGGCCGGCGGCGTCGGCCGCCGCGTCCTCCACCCGCCCGGTCGCCAGCTCCAGGGCGACGAGCCGGAGGGCCATCTCCGGGGCGGCCGGGCCGAACTCCCGGGCCAGGTCCCCGGCCGGCAGCTCCTTGAGCACGGCGATCGCGTCCCCGATCAGGTTCTGCCCGAGGGCCTGGCGGAACCGGCTGGCCGGCTTCGGGTCCCCCCGGGCCGCCGTCAGGAACCGCTCCCGGGCCGGCAGGACCAGCCCGTCGACCAGCTTGCGGAACTCGAGCATCCCCCGCAGCTGCTGCTGCCGGGCCTCGGCCGGGGCGGCCCCCCCGGCCTCGGCCGCCCCGTACTCCTCGGCCCGGGCCAGGGCCTGCTGGGCCAGGTCCGGGGCGTACAGGACCGGCCCGACGACCTGGGTGCCGGCCGGGACCGCCTGCCCCTGGAGGGCCTGGTACGGCCGCCGGGCGAACCGCCCGCCCTGGGCCACGACCATCTCCCCGACCAGCTCCCGGATCCCGGCCAGGTCGACGTTCGCCCCGACGAACCCGACCGGCGTGGTCGGCCGGCCCTGGCGGTCCGGCGGCCCCTGGATCGGGCTGCCGAGGTACAGCCGGGCCAGCTCGAACGCCACGTCCGCCGGGAGGGCGGCGTAGGTCCCGGGCCGGTAGTCGGCCGGCGGGGGCATCCGCTCCAGGCACTGGCGGTACGCCGTGATCCGCCCGACGCCCCGCTCGGACGGGGTGAGCGGGAGGTACGGGTCGGCCAGGGCCACCGCCAGGGCGTAGTACCCGTCCGGGTGGGCCGGGTTGTCGGCGATCGCCCGCCGGGCCGCCCGGACGGCCAGCACCGGGGTGGCCAGGAACCCGCCGTCGGCCGGGACCGGGAGCTGGGGCAGCCCGCCGGCCCCGCCGACGACCTGGAAGGCGAGCTGGTGGGCCGCCCCGCCGGCCCCGGCCGGCCCCTGGGCCAGGAGCAGTTGCCCGACCGCCACCCGGTCCTCGTACTGCTTGGCCAGGACCTGCTTGTACCGGAGCCACCCGAGGGCCTCCTCGGCCGCCGGCGGGGCCGGCCGGGCCGCCCCGACGAAGTCGTCGGCGGCCGTCCGCGGGGGCGGGGGCGGGTCGACCGGCCCGGCCGGC
>JAIEQO010000017.1 GCA_019747655.1 Gemmataceae bacterium
CCGCCCGCGTCGGCCGACTGGCCGCAGTGGCTCGGCCCGACCCGCGACGGCCGGGCCCCGGCCGGCCCGCTGCGGACCGACTGGGCGGCCAACCCGCCGAAGCCCCTATGGGAGGTCGAGGTCGGCGGCGGGTATTCGTCGGTCGCTGTGGTCGGCGGCAAGGTCTACATCCACAGCCGGTCCAGCGGGTCGGAGGAGCGGGTCATCTGTCTGCACGTCGAGACCGGAACCGAAGTCTGGCAGTATGGCTACCACGCCGGACCGGCCGGCCAGGACGCGCGGTACGCGACCGGCCCGCGGGCCACCCCCTCCGTGGCCGACGGCCGGGTCTACACCGTCGGCGGGGCGGGGAGGTTCCTCTGCCTCGAACCCCCGGCCTTGGCCGGGGGTTCGCCCCGGGTTGCGTGGGAGCACGACCTGCCGGGCGAGTTCCGGGGGCGGGTGCCGCAGTGGGGGTACGCCGGGTCGCCGCTGGTCGACGGCGACCTCGTCATCGTCCAACCCGGCGGACGGGACGGGTCGGTGGTGGCGTTCGACAAGCGGACCGGCGAGGTCCGGTGGAAGGCCGGGTCCGAACCGGCCGGGTACAGCTCGCCGGTGGCGACCACCGCCGGCGGCGTCCGGGTGGTCCTGGCCCTGACGGCCGAGTCGCTCTTGTGTGTCCGGGCGGCCGACGGGGAGGTGACGGCCCGGTTCCCGTGGAGTCCCGAACACGGCGGGAACATCGCCACCCCGCTCGTCCTGGGCGACCGGGTGTTCGTCACCGCCGCCTACCACATGGGCTGTGCTCTCGTCCGGCTGGCCCCGGCCGGCGACCGGGTCGGGTTCGAGCCGGTCTACACCCGCCGGCGGAAGCCGCTCCGGTGCCACCACTCGACCCCGGTGGCCCGGGGCCGGCACCTGTGGGGCTTCGACGGTCACGACCCGGTCGCCCTGACGTGCTTCGACGTGGTCGCCGGGCAGCCGGTGGCGGGGTGGGAGGCGGACCGGGTGGGGAAGGGGTCGCTGGTCCTGGCCGGGGACCACCTCGTCATCCTGACCGAGGGCGGGGAGCTGGTGCTGGCCGCGGCGTCGGCCGAGGAGTACCGGGAACTGGGCCGGGTGAGAACCGGGCTCGGGGGCGGCCAGGTGTGGGCACTGCCGGTTCTGCTCGACGGCCGGCTGTACGTCCGCGGCGACGGCAAGTTGATCTGCTACGACTTGCGGCCTTGACCGCTGGACCGGCGGCCGCGACGAGGTTATTCTGACGGCATGGACGCCACGGAGTACAAGCCGCCGCCGCTCCCCCAATGGATCGACCTGACCGGCCTACCGGACGACTTCGTCCGGAAGGTCAAGGTCCTCGTCGGTGAGGCCCGGGAGCGGTACACGATCCCGGCCCCCGACGGTGCCGATCCTCGGATGTTCGCCAGCCGGCCGAACCTCAGCGTCGAGGAGTTCGAGAAGCTGCTCGACGAAATGGCGGAGCGGGGGGCGGGTGACCCGCTCCTGCCGGCCGACTGGTCCCGGGCCGACCTCTACGACGACCACGACTGATGGACATTCTCACCGACTCCGGCGTCCTGATCCGGCTCTACCACCGCCCGGACCCGTTGTACCCGATGATCAACCGTGCGGTTCGGTCCCTCCGCCGGCGGGGCGACGCGCTGGCGGTCGGGTTCCAGAACCTGACCGAGTTCTGGAACGTTTGCACCCGGCCGGCCACCGCCCGCGGCGGGCTCGGGCTGACGTTCGTGGAAACCGAACATCGGCTGACCCAGGTGGAGGCGGGGTCCGCCCGGCTCGGGGAACCGCCAGCCGCCTACCCCAACTGGCGTCGGCTCGTTACAACGCACCGGGTCCAGGGGAGGCAGGTCCACGACGCCCGGCTGGTCGGCCTCATGCAGGCCCACGGGATCACCCACATCCTGACGCTCAACGGGGCCGACTTCGCCCGCTACCCGGGCATCGTCGTCCTCGACCCGGTCGCCGTGGCCGGCCCGGTGCCCCCGCCCCCACCCCCGCCGCCTACGTCGTGACCGCCGCCAGCCGCCTCAGCACCTCGGCGTGGACCGGGCCGTTCGTGGCCAGGAGGCCCCGCCGCTGGGAGAAGTCGGCCGCCTGGTACGCCACCTCGCCGCCCGACAAGTCCGTCACCCGGCCGCCGGCCTCGGTCAACAGGACGTGCCCGGCGCAGATGTCCCAGTCGTAGAACGCCTCGTAGGTGTTGGCGTACACGTCGGCCTCGCCCCGGGCCACGGTCGCCAGCTTCACCCCGCCCGAGTACGTCTCCTTCACCCCCGCCGGCCGGACCAGTTGGGCCGTCTTCGACGGCCCGCCCGGCTTGGCCCAGCTCTGAACCAGCACGCACTCGTCGATCGGCCGGGCCGACACCCGGCACCGGGCCGGGTCCGCGTCCCCGTCCTGGGCCCAGCAGCCGCCCCCGAGGGCGGCGTAGGTGGTCCGCCCCTGGGCCGGCTCCAGCACCACCCCGACCACCGGCTTGCCGTCGAGCAGGAACCCGATCATCACCGAGAACTGGCCGGTCTTCCGGGCGAACCCCCGGGTCCCGTCGATCGGGTCGACCACCCACGCCCGCGGCCCGGCGTGCGGCACCCCGGCCAGCCCGGGGGTGTCCTCCTCGGCGCACAGGGCGTCGGCCGGGAACCGCCGGTGCAGTTCGCCGAGGATCAGCTCTTGGGAGGCTTTGTCGACGTGGGTGGTGATGTGGGCCGGGGCGTCCGGGATGGCGGCGAACGCCTCGTACTCCCGGCGGATCAGGTCGCCGGCCGCCCGGGCCGCGTCCAGGGCGGCGGCCAGCTCACGCTCGAACGTCATCGGATTCCGTCCCGTGGGAAGAGATCAGCCCCGGCTGGCGGCCGACTCAAGGGTCGCGTCGGCGATCACCTGGAGCCGGCGGTACGTCACGTTCGACTGCCACAGGTCGCGGTGGGTGCCGGACCCCTCGAGCTTGCCGTCCTTGAGCACGAACACCCGGTTGACCGCCCGCAGGGTGGACAGCCGGCGGGCCAGGAAGATGACCGTCCGGCCCGGCCCGACCCGCTCCAGGGTGTCGTCCAACAGGGCCAGGGTGTCCTCGTCGGCGGCCGACGGCTCCTCGATCACCAGCACGCTCGGGTCACGCAGGAGGGCCCGGGCCAGCCCGATCCGGAACTGCTCGCCCGGCCGCAGGGCGTGCCCCTGGGCCCCCACCACCGTCTCGTACCCGTACGGCAGCCGCTCGATGAACTGGTGGGCGTGGGCCAGCTTGGCCGCCTCGATGACCTGCGGCAGGTTGTACCCCGGGTCGCCGCACCCGATGTTGTTGGCCGCCGTGTCGCTGAACACCAGGTCGTCCTGGGCCACCACCGCGACCTGGGCCCGGAGCGACTCGTGGGTCACCCACCGGATGTTCTTGTCCTCGATCCGGACCTCGCCCGAGGTCGGGTCCAAAAACCGCGGGAGGAGGTAGACCAGGGCCCGCAGCTCGGCCGGGTCCGGGCCGACGACGGCCACCTTCGCCCCGGCCGGGACGGCGAACGACACCCCGTCGAGCAGCGGCCGCCCGGTCCCGGGCTCCTTGAGGGTGACGTTCCGGAACTCGACCCGGGTGGTCAGCGGGGGGAGGAACTCGGCGTCGGCCGCCTCGGCGGCCTCGCCCCGCCGGTCCAGGTACTCGTAGATCGAATCGGCCGCCGCCCGCCCCCGGCGGAGCTTGCCCCGGGCGTCCAGCCACCCGGCCAGCGGGGCGACCAGCGACACCAGGGCGACGGCCATCACCGCCAGCCCGGCGGCCGAGAACTCCCCGGCCAGGACCGCCCACCCGCCCAGGTACAGGAGGGCGACCAGGGCGACCAGGGCGACCGACACCAAGAGGGGCCGGGCCACGGCCTCCCCCCGCAGCCGCCGCCAGCTCGCCCGCCCGGACTCGGCCAACTGCCGCTCCACCCGGGCCTGGTTGAACCGGTCCATCTGGTACGTCTTGACCAGCCGCAACAGGCTCATGCTCTCCTGGAGCAGGCCGAGGGTTGCCTCCCCCTGCCGTCGGCCGATCCGGGCCTCCCGCCGGAAGAACGCCGCCACCTGGCCTGCCACCAGCCAGACCAACAGGGCCAGGACGAGGAAGCTGACCGCCAGCCAGAAGTGGATGAGCAGGATCAGCCCGAGCAGGAGGAAGAACTGGACCGGGTGGCGGAACGGGGCGGTCAGGGCCGCCTGGATCGCCCCCCCGGCCGCCTCGACCTCCCGGGTGATGAGCCCGGCCGCCTCACCCGGTCCGGCCGTCCGGACGGCCAGCGACCCGAGTCGGAAGGTGTGGTAGTAGATGGCCCGGCGGAGCCGGGTGGTGGCGTCCAGGGTGGCGGCGGCGGCGAAGTACGCGACCGCGTTCAGCATCACCCCCCGGGCCAGCGCCACCCCCAGGGCCAGGACGAACAGCCCGGTCAGGTACGCCCGGTCGGCCGACCCGTCCGGCCCCGGCTGCCACATCCACCGGTTCCACGACGCCACCCACCCGACGACGTGCCCGGTCCACCGGTTACGCTCCCGGACGACCAGCCCGAGCACCCCGAGCCGGGGGTTGTGATCGGCGTCGGCCCCGGCCGGGGCCTCCGGCAGGTACAGGTCGGCGGCGTCCGGCCCGACCCGGTCCCGCAGGGCCAGGTACACCCCGGCCCGGCGGCGGAACTCCCACTCCCCGGGGGTCGGGGGCGGGGCCGGGTCGGCGGCCGACACCCGTGCCACCTCGACCGGGTCGGTCAGCCCGAGCCGGCGGACGGCCGCCGCCCGGTCGTCGTCCGACCGGTCCCGCCACTCGGCCGCGAACTCCGCCTTCCGGGCGGGGGAGAGTTGGGCGTAGGGGGAGACCTGCCCCTTCCCGACGAGCAGGTCGATGAACAGGTAAAGCAGCAGGAGAAGGAGCAGGTAGGCGACGGCCGACCCGACCGCCCCGACGGCGGCGGCCGCGGCCTCGCCCCGGGCCTTGACGAAGTCGGCGCGGAGCCGGTCGAACGCGGTGGTGTCCACGGGACCCCTCGGCAGGGCGGGGCCGGGCGGAGGCCCTGGGGTGAGCCTATCAGAGGGGCGGGCCGGCCGCACCGGGGGTCCGCCGGGCGGGGGC
>JAIEQO010000604.1 GCA_019747655.1 Gemmataceae bacterium
GGTCTTGGGAGCCATCGGGTTCCACTGGGCGGTCCGGCTGGAACGGTAAAAGTTCAACGCAAGACGGTATGAGCCCCCTGTTGCTGCGAGCGAAACAGGGGGCTCACGCCCCCCGCTCGCCAAGAAATCTTCCCCCGCCCCCTTGAACCTCACGCCGCGTCAGGGTGTACCATCTCGTCGTCGAGGGGGAACGAGCCATGCCGAAGACGGGCGAGCGGGTCTGGAAGGCCGGCGAGCTGGCGGCCCGGACGGGGCTGACGGTGCGGACGCTACACCACTACGACGCGATCGGGCTCTTGTCGCCGTCCGGGCGGACGGGCTCGGCCCACGGGCCCGGCCACCGGCTGTACACGGCCGCCGACCTGGCCCGGCTCCAGCAAATCCTGTCGCTCAAGCAGCTCGGGTTCGGGCTGGACGAGGTCCGCGAGTACCTGTCCCGGGACGACTACGACCCGCGGCGGGTGGTCCGGCTGCACCTGGCCCGGGTGACGGGTCAGGCCGACGAGCTGCGGAAGCTCGCGGACCGGCTGGCGGCGCTGGCCGACGCCCTCGACAAGGCCGAAGCGGTTTCGGCCGACGACTTCCTGAACACCGTCCGGGAGATCACGATGGTCGAGCAGTACTACACCCAGGAGCAGTTGGAACAACTCGCGGCCCGCAAGGAGCAGGTCGGGCAGGCCCGGGTCGACGAGGTCCAGGCCGAGTGGCCGCGGCTGATGGCGGAAGTCCAATCCGCAATGGACGCCCGGACGGACCCGGCCGACCCGAAGGCCCAGGCGCTGGCCCGGCGGTGGTTCGGGCTGGTGGCCGAGTTCACCGGCGGCGACCCCGGCATCTTCAAGTCGTTGAAGAAGATGTACGAGACCGAGGACAAGGTTCACGACATGGACGTGAAGGCGATGCGGCCGATGATGGAGTGGGTCGGCCAGGCGGCGGCCGCGGCCGGGATCGAACTGCCGGGTTAAAGTCCGGGCGAGCGGGGGGCGTGAGCCCCTGATGCGTTCAACATCAGGGGGCTCACGCCCCCCGCTCGCCAAGTCACTCGATGTGCGTGAACCCCCACCCCCGGCGCTTGGCCAGGTACTCGGCCAGGTGCCGGCGGTGGCAGTCGGCCACCCGCTTCTCGGCGCACAAGAGCGCGAACGACGGGGCGTCCCGGGCGACGAGCAGGAGCCGGTCGAACAACAGGTCGCCGGCCCGGTCGAGGTACGCCGCGTACCGGGTCTGCCAGTCGGGGTAGGCGAGGAACAGGTTCCCCAACTCGGGCAGCGAGACGTACCCGATGCCGGCCCGGGCGAGTAACCCGCCGATCCCCTTGCCCGGGTCCTTCGCCAGGGCGTAACTTCCCATGCTGGCCTTGTCCGGCCGGAGCCGCACGTCGACCACCATCCCGACCGCGTGGGCCGCCAGCAGCCCGACGAACTCGTCCGGCTTCCGACCGCCGTACCCGATGGTGAACGCGGCCGGCGTCATCGGGTGAAGGTCAGGACGAGGGAGGTGACGAGGAAGATCACGGCGACGACGATGTACACCTGGACGAGCAGGGCCAGCACCCCGAACGTCCGGGCCAGGTTCCCCAGCCCGGCCATCAGGTGGGTGACGTCGTACCCGCGGGTGTGGGCGACCCGGTCGAACGCCGCCGCGGCCTTGCTGAGCCAGCTCGACAGGATGAAGAAGAACACCGCCCCGAGGACGGCCAGCCCGGCCGGCACCAGCTCGGCCCAGTTCTTGTCCGTCCCGGCTTTGAGGAAGTGGACGCCGGAGTTGATGGCGTACAGGACGCCGAGGACGATCAGCGGGATGCCGACCCAGGACAGGGCCCGGGCCAGCCGGTCGATGACCTCGTTCTGGCCGGGGGTGAACTCGTACTCCGGTTGGGCGGCCGGGCCGCCCGCGGGCGGGGTCGGCAGGATCGGGGCCGGGTCGGCGGGCGGCGGGTTCATCGGGGCATCCGGGGTTGCGGGCGACGCCGCCATCCTACCGCCCGGCCGTCAGATGGGAAGGACGCGGACCCTTTGGCGGGTCGCGTCGACCACGACCAACGCCCCGGCTCGTAGCTCCGCCTCGTACTGGGCGATCGCCTGCACCACGATCGGGCCGAACGTTTGCGGCGCCGGGGCGTTTCCCCGCACGAGAACCACGCTCGGCCCGGTGGCATGCGTCGTCGCGAGCAGCCGGCCGAAGCCGAGGTCGTGGGTCAGGATGACGTGACCGTTGGCACTCGCCCATGCCATGATGGCCGCGTCCGGGGCTCCTGCGCTCCCGACCGACGACCAGTGTGCGGCCGCGTGTCCGTGTGTGCCGAGGAGTAGCGCCCAGTCCGGCGACAGGTTCATCTCGACCACGATCGCCAGGCTCATACCGGCACCAACGGCTGCTCCTGCTCTTGGAGCCGCCAGGCCGCGTAGGCCAGCGCCTGGTCGATGTCCTCGGCCTCCAGGTACGGGTAGAGCCGCAGAATCTCCTCCCGGGGGTAACCGGCGGCCACGAACCCGACGACCATCCCGGCCGTCACCCGCATCCCGCGGATGCACGCCTTCCCGCCCATCACCAGCGGGTCGTGGGTAATCCGGTCGAACTTCATGGGGCACCTCCGCCGGCATTCTACCAAACGCCGCCGGGGGCCGAAGCCCCCGGCTCACCGCGTCGGGATCAGGGAGCTGACGCCCCCGCTCGCCGGTCAGACCAACTCCTCGACCCGGGCCCGCTCGTCGAGGACGTACATCGGCCGGCCGGTGCCGTTCGGGAAGGTGGCCGCCGGGTCGATCCCGATCGCGTGGTAGATCGTGCTCAACAGGTGGGGCACCTTGTACGGCCGGTCCTTCGGGTACTCGCCCCGGGCCGAACTGGCCCCGACCGCCTGGCCCATCTTCAGCCCGCCGCCGGCCACCAGCGCCGACATCACCGGCGACCAGTGGTCCCGCCCGGCGTCGCTCCCGTTGATCTTCGGGGTCCGCCCGAACTCGCCCCACACCACCGTCACCACGTCGTCCTGCATCCCCCGGTCGTGCAGGTCCTGGACGAGGTTCGTCACCCCGCGGTCCAGGCCGGGCAGGATGCGCTTCAGCTCCCGGAAGTTCCCCGAGTGGGTGTCCCACCCGCCGTAGGACAGGGTCACGCACCCGACCCCGGCCTCGATCAGCCGGCGGGCCGTCAGGAACCGGTCCACCCCCTTGTACCGGTCGAGCGTCCGCGGGTCCTCCCGCTTCAGGTCCAGGGCCCGCCGCACCTGCCCGGATGCGATCATGTCGAACGCCCGGCCGGTGAACTCGTCCATCCCGGCCATCGTCCCGGTGGCGTCGATTTCCCGCCGGGCCGTGTCGAACCGGGCCAGCAGGTCCTTGCGGTGGTCCATCCGGTCGGCCGTCGCCCCGGCCGTCGGGGCCAGGTTCTTCAACCCCGGCCCCTCGGCGGTGAACGGCCGGTGGGCCACCCCGAGGAACCCCGGCTCGGTCCCGATGCTCATCCCGCGGAGCGAGACGAACGGCGGCACGTCGGCGTTCGACCCGCCCCGGACCTTCGACACCACCGCCCCGATCGACGGGTGCTGGCCGCCGGTGGCCGCCCGGTTGGCCTGCTCGGTGTACCCGGTCATGACGTAGGAGTCGCTGTGCTCGTCGTTGGCCACCAACGACCGGACCAGGGCCAGCTGGCCCATCATCCGGGCGGTCAAGGGCAGGTGCTCGCTGACCCGGACGCCGGGCACGGCCGTCGGGACGGCCGCGAACTCGCCGCGGAACTCGGCCGGCGCGTCCGGCTTCGGGTCGTAGGTGTCGATGTGGCTCGGGCCGCCCGGCAGGTAGACCATGATGACCGACTTCGGCCGGGTCCGGCCGTCGCCCGGGACCTGGTTCGCCCGGGCCCGGAGCTGGTCGGCCAGGGTGAGCCCGGCCCCGAACGCCCCGACGCGGAGGAAGTTGCGGCGGTGGACGCCGTCGCAGAACGGCTGCCGGCGGCCCCAGACGGTCAGCATCGGACGCCCTCCAGATGAGCGGGCAGGTGGACAGGGTGGGTGGGTCGGTGACCCGGCGGGGAGGCTCGAACTAGCGCAATCGTAACCCGCCGGCGACCCGGGTGCAACGGAAAACCGCAGCCCGGCGAACCCCGAGCGCGAGCGAGGGGGTGGTGTACCCCCTCGCTCACGCTCGGGGTTCGCCGGCCACCTACTCGTCGTCCATCCCCTCGTCTTGGTCGACCGGCCGGGCCCGGCCCTTCCCCTTCGCCGGCTGCCCCTTCCCCCGGCCCGGGTCCTGCCTCGCCTCCCGCGGCGGCAGGTCGTCGTCGGTGTCGACCAGGGCCGGGGTGTCGCCCCGGTCCCCGTCGTCCCGGTATTCGTCCGCGCCCTTGCCGGATTTCGAGGTGGCCCCGGCCAGCACCGCGAGGATCATCAGGTTGGCCAGGAAGTTGAGCAGGTTGATCGCCCCGACCGAGGCGTTCGCCTCCCCGTACTCCAGCTCGAACTGGGTCATGAACAGGATCAGGGTGACCAGCCCGCTGACCGGCAGGAACAGGAAGAACGGCAGCCCGAGCACGGCCGAGCCCATCAGCATGATCCCCTGGGCCACCGACCCGATGGCGGCCAGCTTCAGGACGGCCGGGCCGAACCGCCCGTAGTTGATCCCGGCCAGCACCCCGAGGGCCATCAGGGCGACCACCGACAGCGGGATGGTGACGGCCAGCCCGATCACCAGCACCCCGATGGTGGTGACCAGCCCGACCGCCCCGCCGGCCTTGACCCCGCCGACGACACACATCACCAGCCCGACGCCGAGGATGCCCGCCGGCACGTACCACTCGAACGAGGCCAGGTTCCGGTCCCGGCGGGCCTGGGCCCGCTCCTCGTCGGTGAGCACCGGCTCCAGGTCCCTCGGCCGCTTCCGCTTCTTCGGCCGCGGCCGGGGCCGGTCCTCCCGGGTGTCGTCGGCGGCCGCGGCGGCCCGGACCGGGCGGCGGTTCGGCTTGGTCTCGGCCGCCGTGTTTGCTGATCTCGATGGCGATGGTCGTGCGAGCGATCGCGCGTTCGTGCCGAATCCGTCGAACGAATCCGACGCGACAACGCGCGCGCAGATGCAGGCGTTGCTCGCGTCGTCGCCGACGAATGTG
>JAIEQO010000056.1 GCA_019747655.1 Gemmataceae bacterium
CGCCCCGCCCATCCCCTTGAGCCCGAGCCCCTCCCCGGCCGGCGGGTCGGCCCGGACCGCGGCCGCCTCCGGGGTGACGGCCGCCAGCTCGGCCCGCGACCCGCCGTCGAGCTTCACCTCGACCGGCTTGTCGGCCGCGAGGTCGACCTCGATCAGGTCGTGGGCCTCCTTCGGGGTGCCGCGGAACTTCGTCACCTTCAGCCGGGCCTTGTTGCCGTCGGCCCGGCCGAACGCCTTCTTGACCGTGACGGTGTAGGTCCCGCTGAACGCCCGGCCGGCGGTGTACACCTCCGTCCGGTTGCCGTTGTCCTGCTCGATCTGGTCGCCGGCCAGGACCCCGCCGCCGGCCGTCCGCCGGGCGGTCGCCGAGCAGACCGTCCCCGGCGGCTCGGCGACCGCCAGGTCGAGGTCGGCCGGCCCCTGCCAGAGCAGCTCGATGACGAGGTCGCGGTGGGCCGGCTCGGACCCGAGCGCCTTGAGGGCGTCGGCCTTGGCCCCGGCCTTCTCGAACTTCTCGACGAACTGCGGGATCAGCACCTTCGCCCGGGCGTGGTAGTCGACCCCCTCGGAGTCGGTCACGCCCCAGTCCCGGCCGAGCAGGTTGCCGGCCGCCCAGGCGACGGTGTCGGGGGTCACGCCCTTCGCCTTCCCGGCGTAGGCCAGGGCGTCGGCGTAGGCGGTCGGCTCGTCCGGCCCGACCTCGGCCGCCCGCCGGCACAGGGCGACCGCCCGGTCGTGGTGGTCCAGGTCGGCCTCGGCCCTGGCCGCCTTCAGGTAGCCCTTGGGGTCGGCCGGGTCGAGGTCGACCGCCGACAGGGCCGCCCGCTCGACCTCGGCCGGAGACCCCTTACTCATCTGGAGGGTGACGGCCAGCAGGTCGTGGACCCAGTCGTTGGTGTTGAGCCCCTTGCGGAGGTTGGCTTTGAGCACCTCGGCCGCGTCCCCGTACCGGTCGAACTCGAACAGGACGACGGCCGCGGCGAACAGCTCGGCCGGGTTGTTCACCCCCAGGTCGACGGCCTGGTTCCACATCTTCCGCGGGTCCTTGTCCAGCTTGGCCCGCAGCCCGAGCGGGTCGGGCGGGATGACCGTCGGGGCGTCCGCCGGCCTGGCCGCGACCGCGTCCTTCGGCGGGGTGGCGGCCGGCGCGGCCTTCGGGGTGACCGGGTTGATGACCAGCCGGTCGGCGTTGCCCGGCCGGGGGGCGGCGGCCATCCCGTCGCGGCGGGTCAGCTTGAACGACCCGTACCCGTGGTACCGGCTGGTCCCGCGGACGATCAGGGCCCGGGCCGGCGGGTAGTACCCGAGGGAGTTCCGCTGGTTGGCCGGCAGGTACGACTCCTCGGCCGGCTCGTTCGGGTTGGTCGGCGGGGGCGGGGTGTTGGCCCACTCCCCCTTGGCGACGGTCTCGAAGATGAGCTGCTCGAGGATGCGGTACTGGTCGCCCCCCTGGAGCCCGAACTGGCCGCCCAGGTTGCCGAACTGACCGACCCCGCCGCCGGCCCCGCCGCCGAGCCCGACGATCCCCTGCTGGCCGGCCCCCATCCCGAAGAACTGGCCGCCGCCCATCCCGAACCCGCCCATCGGGGCCCCGCCGGGCCCGCCGAACCCGCCCGGGGCCCCCCCGCCGAAGTTGCCGCCGCCGAAGCTCCCGGTCCCGAGGAACCCGCTGTTCCCGTACAGGCTGGCCGCCCCGAAGATGGCCAGGGTCTGGTTCTGGACGTTCAGGTTCTGCTGGAGGACCTGCTGGTTGACCGACGACGGGATCGGGATGGTCAGGTCGCCGACCGGGAACACCCGGGTGACCTTCTCCTCCAGCCGCTTGTTGTAGCTGGTGATCTCGATGAAGTCCGGGCGGACGATGTACGTCACCCCCTCCGGGATCGGCAGGGCCCGCAGGTACACGTCCAGGAACGTCCCGAGGGTCAGCCCTTCGAGCCGGGCGGCCGACAGGTTGGCCGCCCGGGCGTCGGCCAGGGTGCCCGGGTTCTCGAACGCGGTGTTGTTGACGATGAAGGTCACGTCGTACCGCCGGGCCAGCTCCCGCAGCACGTCGACCAGCGGGGCCGTCTGCAGGTCCGTCTCACCCAAGCTAACCGGCGTCTCCTCCAGGAGGGTCTGGAGCTTCCGCTGGGTGGCCGACCCCTCGACCCCGAGCGGCTGGTTCTGGTACCGCTCCCGCCGCAGCCCGGTCAGCTCCCGCCAGACGGCCGCCGGCGGGAAGTGGACCGGGGGCTCGTCGGGGTACGGGATGTGGCTCTTCTCGGTCTGCATCATGGTCAAGAGGAACCGGTCCTCGCGGATGCGGGTCAGCTCCCGCCACTCCCGCAGGTGGGTGGCCTGCTGCCCGATGATGTAGCTGGCGACGGCCGCCGACGGGACCGACTGGCCGCGGCTGACCCGCTCCTGGATCATCAGCTGGGCCTCCTGGTAGGCCAGCTCGTACCGGGCCTGCTGCATGAGCTGGCGGAAGGCGTCGATCCGGGCCTTGATCCGGTTCTCGTCGTCCCGCTGCCGCTCGAACTCGGTCAGCCGCTGGCGGGTCCGGGCGATCTGCTCCCGCTCGGCCGCCGCCTGCCGCTTGATCTCGGCCCCCTTCAGGAACACCTCCTGGAGGACGGCGTTCAGGTCGGCCGCCAGCCGCTCCCGGGCGGCCTGCCCGATCCCGGTGTTCCGCAGGATTTCCTCCTGCTGCCGCTTCAGGTCCTGGTACGCCCCGTCCGGGTCGGTCCGCAGCCGCCGCCGGGCCTCCCGGATGGTCTGGTCGACCAGCACCCGGGTCCGGTCCTCCTCGACCCGCTGGAGTTGCGCCTGCTCCCGGAGTAGGTCGGCCGGGGCGGGCGGCTCGGCCCCGCCCGGGACCGCCGGGACGGCGGGTTGACCGGCCGCGGGCGGCTGGGCGGCCCCGGCCGGGGGCTGGGCGGCCGCCCCGAGGTCCTGGACCACCTTCCGGACATCGCCGTTGTTGCCGATCCGCAGGGCCTCCGCCCGGGCCTTCAGGGTCTTCTCCAGGTCGGCCTTGGACAACACCCCGGCCTTCATCTTGCGGACCAGGGCCAGCCCGGACCCGGCCTCGATGTCGGTCGGGTCAATCTTGACCGCGGCCTCGTACAGCTTGGCCGCCTCGTCCAGCTTGTCCATCGTCACCGCCCAGGTGGCCTGGGTCAGGAACTCGTCCCGGTACAGCTTGACCTGGGTGGACGCCAGGGCCAGGGCCCGGTCGGCCTGGAGGACGGCCGGGGCCTCCTTGACCGCCGCCCCCCGCCACTGGTCGAGCATCAGGTTCAAGAAGAAGTGGTCCTTCTGCGGGGCCGGCAGGTCCTGCCCGAGCGCCAGCGTAACCGGCTTGCGGGCGGTCGTCCCGGTCGCGTTGAGGGTCACCCGGCCGGCCGGCTTGGCCAGCTTGCCGAGCACCAGGGTCGGCTTGTCGGCCCGCAGCGGCGGCAGCTTGGAGGGGAAGACCTCGGCCACCTCCGGCCCGAACGCCGCCTTGTCGGCCTTGAACACCGGCCCGTCGAGGGCGGCCTTGAGCTTGCCGACGAACTCGGCCCGGGGGGTCGCCTGGGTCAGGTCCTCGGTCATCCGGACGACCGCCCCGCCGGTCAAGGCCGCGAGGCCGTGGATGGTGTGGGCGTTCAGCTTCAGCCCCAGCGGGACGGCGAAGAAGAACACGTCGTCCCGGTCCATCTGGGTGCCGACGGCCACCCGGTCGGCCTCGGACATCGGGTCGTAGGTGCTCTCCCCGTCGCCGAGGTAGAGGACGGCCTGGTGCCGGCCGCGGTTCGGCTGGAGGGTGGCCAGGGCCTTGGTCAGCCCGCCCTTCAGGTCGGTGGCGCCCGAGCCGTACTCGACCTCGGTGAGGGCGGCGGCGGCGGCCCGGAGGTCGTCCGAGTCGGGGACCTGGAAGTCCTTCGTGAGGGCCCGGGTGGTGTCCGGGGTGTTGACCGCCCAGACGCTCACCCGGTCGTCCGGCCCGAGGGCGGCGGCGACGGCGGTGAGGACCTGGCGGGCCTGGCGGAGCGGCAGCCCGGCCTGGCTGGCCGAGGTGTCGACCACCACCAGCAGGTCCCGGGGGCGGGCCGGGGCCGGGTCGAGGGCCGGCTTGACCTGCCAGGCGAACAGCGTGTCGCCGGCCGCCGGCTGGTACGTCAGGGCCGGCAGGTTGGTGAACTTGGTGACGGCCAGCTCGTCGACCACCTTGGCCCCGTCGGGGCGGACGGCCTGGGCGGGGGGCGCGTTCCGGCCGCCGCGGACGTCGCCGAACAGGGTGGTGGCGACGGCGGCGGTGGCGGTCGCCACCCCCAGGGCCGCCGTCAGCACCCGGAGCCGTTTCAAGATGACCATTGCCCAGGCGCTCCTACAGGGGGACTCGGTGCCCGAAGGCAAAAGGCAAAAGGGTCAAGGCAAAACCGGCCGACATCCCGGTCCCGTCTTGTCTCTTCTGCCTTGTTCCTTTTGCCTTCCGACACCCGGTCGGGTGGAGGACTTAATGGCGATTGTACTTCCCGGCCGGGCGGCCCCACCACGGCAAAGCGCGGGGCGGGGGCGGACCGCCGACGGGCCAAGTCTAACCGGTGTAACGGGCGGGGTTGAGGGGCGTTGGCGGGTTCGGGCCCCGGCTCCGGGCCGCCAGCCGGCGCCCGGTGCGCCCGCGGCAGGACCGACACGACCGGTCGGGAGGGGTGTGCGACCCGGCACCCGGCCGGGCGGTCGCAGTCCATTCGGCCCGACGCCCGAACCTTCGGCACCCGGTCGAAACGCCGTGTACGGTTTGACTTACCCCCCGGGCGACCTACGGTTGTTGAGGCCGGGGACGAGGATTGTCCCGGCGGCGCCGGACGGCCCGGCCGGAGACCGCCCCGCGATGTCCAACACCCCGACCGACCCGTCAGTGAGCGTTAGCGCGGCCGAACTCCGCCGCCGGCTCCTGGCGTCCACCCCGCTCCCGGCGGCCGCCGCTGAACCGGCCGCCGGTTCGGACGCGGGCTGGAACACCGGAAGTAACCTCGACCTGTTGACCCGGCTGCGGATGCCCGGCGGGGCGTCCGGGTCGGTGCCGGTCCCGCTCCCGCGGCCGGCCCCGGCCCCGGACCTGTCCCCGGCCGCCGTCCGGCC
>JAIEQO010000115.1 GCA_019747655.1 Gemmataceae bacterium
CTGCCGGCGGACGGCGGCCCGTGCCCGGCGTGCCGGCCCCGGCCGCCCGCGGCCGCCCGGCCGAAGGCCCCGGCCCAATCCGTTCCCGCCGCCGAACCGGATGAGGACGCCCCGACGAAGCCGGCCAAGGCCCGCAAGCCGAAGCCGCCGCCCCGCAAGCCGGCCAACCCGTACCGGGGCTGGCTGCTGTTCGTCCAGGGGCTCTACATCCCGTTCCTCGGCGGGGTGATCCTGCTCGGGCTGGCGGTCGCGGCCCTCCTCCTCGCCGGGGCGTCGGGGTTCGGCCTGCGGGCCGCGCTCGGCCTGCTGGTCGGGTTCACGGTCCTCCACCTCCTGGTCGGGGCGGCGTCGGTCTTCCGGCGGGTCGACAGCAAGGACCCGCTGGAGTTCGAGCTGCCGCCCGCCTGGCAGGAGGGGCTGGCCGCGATGGTCGGGCGGGTGGCGGCGGCCCGCGGCCTCCGCCCGCCGGACGCGATCCGGATGCACGCGGCGACCGTCGCCCACGTCTACCAGGACGCCAAGCGGCAGACCGTCCTGGTGGTCGGCGGGATGGCGGTGGCGGCCCTGTCGCAGCGGGCCCTGGCCGGGGTGGTGGCCCACGAGCTGGCCCACATCACCAACGGGGACACGGCCGTCTCGGCCCGGGCCGCCCGCTGGCACGGCGTCATGGCCCGGCTGGACGTGCTGTTCCTGACCAAGAACTGGGTCCGGTGGAACCCGCTCGGGTGGGCGTTCCGGGGCTACCACCACCTGTACTACCGGCTCTGGTTCGCCTACCAGCGGGCGTGCGAGTACGAGGCCGACTACCACGAGGCCCTCCAGGCCGGTGTGGACGAGGCGGCCGGGGCGCTGGTCCTGATGACCGTCCTCGGGGAGACGGAGTGGGCCAGCCTCGGGGGGGTGGCCGAGGCGGCGGTCGAGATGGACCAGAAGCTCGACCACATCTTCGCCGAGCAGGTCCGGCGGGTCCGGGGGGCGGGGGTGGCGGACTGGGAGGAGGCGATGCGGAAGGCCCTCCGCCGGCGGTCGCACTGGACCGACACCCACCCGTCGCTGGCGGACCGGCTCGGGTTCCTGGGGGTGAAGCCGAAGAAGGCGCTGCGGCTGGCCGCCGACCTGGGCGGCGAGCCGGCCGCGGCCCTGTTCGCCAACTGGCCGGTGGTCGAGAGGTTCCTGACCAAGACGATCATGAACATTGTGCGGGAGAACGTCCGGGCCCGGCAGGAGGTGGAGGAGCTGATCGACGCCCTGACCCGGGCGGGGTGACGGCCGGCGGGTTACAATGGCCCCGGGAGGTAGCCATGATCGAGCTGACCGAGGAGCAGGCGAAGGAGCTGGCGGCGAACGGGACCGGCCCTGTGGATGTGGTCGACCCGCGGACCGGCATGCGGTTCGTCCTGCTGCGCCCGGCCGAGTACGCCAAACTGGTGGACGACGGGTACGACTACGACGACAGCGGCGTGTTCACCGAGGAGGAACGGGCCGCCTTGTGGTGGCAGATGTGCGAGCGGCTGGAGCGGGACGAGGTCATCAAGTACGACTACCCGGAGGATTAAATGCCGCGAGGTGACGTGGTCCTCGTCCGCTTCCCGCACCCGTCGGGGATCCGTGGTAAGAGGCGGCCGGCCGTCGTCGTGCAGTCGGACGCCTACACCGGCCTCGTCCGGACGATCGTCGTCGCGGCGATGACGACGAACCTGGCGCTCCGCGGCGACCCGGCGTGCCTGCTCATCGACCCGGGCACCCCCGACGGCCAACTCACCGGCGTCGGCATCACCTCGGTCCTGTCGTGCCTGGAGTTGGCACAGGTGTACGCCGACCAAGCCGATCAGGTCCTCGGCCGCCTCTCGCCCGCACTCCTCCAGCAGCCCGATGCCTGCCTCAAGGTCGCCCTCGACCTCCGCTGACTCCCGCCGCCCGCATTCCGGTTGCCCGATCCGGGAACCCGAGTTAAGCTCGGATCGTCAGAATGTGCGGACTCGCGCGTCGCCCGACTCACCTCCCCAGGTCCGTGCCATGCCCGCCGTCCGCCTCGCGGCCGCCCTCGGGCTCGCCGCCGCCTTCGCCGCCTCGGCCACCGCCCAGCCGACCCCGCTGCCGCAGAAGGAGCAGGCGGCGGTGGACGACGCCGTCGCCCGGGGGGTCGAGTTCCTCCGCCGGGAGCAGACGCCCTCCGGCATCTGGGGGACCGGGACCGAGGTGAACGACGGCGGCTACCTGGTCGGGTACACCGCCCTGGCCGGGCTGGCCCTGGCCGAGTGCGGGGTGCCGCCGTCCGACCCGGCCCTGAAGCGGGCCGCGGTCGTCGTCCGGGCCGCCGCCCCGCGGATCGACCGGACCTACGAGGTCGCCCTGGCCATCCTGTTCCTCGACCGGATGGCCGACCCGAAGGACAAGCCGGTCATCCAGAACCTGGGCACCCGGCTGGTCGGCGGCCAGTCCCAGACCGGCGGGTGGTCGTACAAGGTGCCGATCCCGTCCCCGGCCGAGGCCACCCAGGTGCTCGGGGCCTTGCGGAAGATGGCCGCGTCGAAGCCGCCGACCACCTACGGGCTCCGCGACCGCCCGGGCAGCCTCGGGCTGTGCATCAAGATGTCCGACGATGTCCGCCCGAAGACGGCCGCGAACGCCCAGTACGACCCGGAGAAGGCCCGGGCCGAGGCCGTCGCCGGCGTCCCGGCCCGGCTCCGCGGGCTGCCCGTCTTCCAGGACCCGGACAAGGTCACCTGGAAGGACCCGCCGGACAAGACCCAGGACCCGGTCAACGGCACCACCGACAACTCGAACACCCACTTCGCCGTCCTCGGGCTGTGGGCCGCCCGCCGGCACGACCTGCCGGTCGACCGGTCGTTCACCCTCCTGGCCCGCCGGTTCCGGTCGAGCCAGGACGGCAGCGGCGGCGGGTGGGGGTACACCTACGCCAAGGGCGGGACCGGCTCGGCCTCGGCCCTCACCTGCGTCGCCCTGCTCGGGCTGGCCATCGGCAACGCCCTGGCGGTGGACAAGGACGTGGGGGCCCGGCCGGAGCAGGACCAGGCGGTCCTGAAGGCGTTCGGGATGCTGGCCGGGAGGGTCGGCGAGCCGGCCGGGACGTTCGAGGCCCGCCCCACCGTCAAGGACGCCGGCGGGCTGTACCACCTGTG
Source organism: Gemmataceae bacterium (assembly GCA_019747655.1). Classification (GTDB taxonomy): domain Bacteria; phylum Planctomycetota; class Planctomycetia; order Gemmatales; family Gemmataceae; genus Urbifossiella. The sequence goes on from JAIEQO010000115.1 coordinate 3,144, forward strand.
GGCCCTGGAGCGGATCGCCGTCCTGTACGACCTGCCGACCCTGGGCAACAAGGACTGGTACAAGTGGGGCCTCGAAATCCTGATCTGCCACCAGAAGCTCGACGGGAGCTGGGCCGAGGGCGGCTACCACGGCGAGCACCCGGTCCTGAACACCGCCTTCGCGCTGCTCTTCCTCAAGCGGGCGAACCTGACCCCGGACCTGTCCAAGCGGCTGATGGCCGACACCCGTCTGATCGCCGCGAAGGTCAGCGAGAAGCCCCAGCCGAAGGTCGAGCCGCCCCCGCCGCCCCCGCCCCCGGTCACGACCGCGAAGGCCGAACCTCCGCCCCCGCCCGTGGTGAAGGTCGAGCCGAAGCCGGTCGCGGCGGTCGAGGCCCCGGCCCCGCCGCCGGCCGCGGACCGCCCCTTGTGGCCGTGGCTGCTGGCGTTGCTCGCGGTGCTGGTGATGGCCTTCCTCGGCTTCTTCTTCGCCCGTCGGTCGAAGAAGGACGACGAGGACGACGCGGAGGCCGAGGACGATGAGGACGACGACCGCCCGGCGGCCGCGTTCGAGGTGGTCGAGGAGGACGAGCGGCCGCGGCGGAAGCCGGCCAAGCAGGCCGAGGTCGCGCCGCCCGCGAAACGACCGAAACGACCGCGCTAACTCGGCCGGGGCTGCTGCCCAAAGTCGTCGCACGATCGGCCCCGACTGCCGCCGGATGAACAGCACCACGGCGGTCGGGATTCCAAGCCTCCACTTCCGATCGCTTACATTTCCAAGCCGTTTCGCATCGACGACCCGGAATCTTGGCGGCCGGCCCGGGAGTTGCCTTTCCCGCGTCGACCCCGATCGGCCACCCTCCGGTCGCCCACGACAGACTGCCTCGGCGTCCCCGACGCCCTCTCCACCACCGCGACGGCGAGGGCGCCGCGGCCGGGACCTCGTTTGCGGTGCGGGCCGACATGACCCCCGACGGCTGTTCCCCACCCCCCCCCCGGCCGGTCGCCCTCGTCGGTGCCGGCCCCGGCTCCCCGGACCTCATCACCGTCCGCGGGCTGCGGCTCCTCCGGGCCGCAGATGTCGTCGCCTACGACGCCCTCATCCACCCCGGGCTGCTCGACGAAATCCGGCCCGACGCCGAGCGGGTGTACGTCGGCAAGCGGGGTTACTGCGTCGGCTCGACCCTCCAGGAGACCATCAACGACGTGCTCGTGAACCGCGCCCGACAGGGCCTCGCCGTGGTCCGCCTCAAGGGCGGCGACCCGTGCGTCTTCGGCCGGGGCGGCGAGGAGGCCGAGTACCTCGCGGAACGCGGCGTCCCGTTCGAGATCGTCCCCGGCGTGACCACCGCCGTCGGGGCTTGTGCGGCCGCCAACATCCCACTGACCCACCGCGACGCCGGGCAAGCCGTCGCCCTCGTCACCGGCCACTTCGACCCGGACTCGCCGGACTGCACCCTCGACTGGGTGGGCCTCGCCCGGATGAGCAACGTCGTCGTCTACATGGGCCTGCGGCACCTGCCGCGGATCGCGGCCAAGCTGGTCGGAGCCGGGATGCCGGCCGACACCCCGGCCGCCGTCGTGGAGCGAGCCACGCTGCCCGACATGCGGGTGGTCGACGCCGAACTGGCGACGCTCGCCGACCGGGCGGCCGACGCCGGCGTCACCGCCCCGGCCGTGATCGTGGTCGGTGAATGCGTCCGGTTCCGGGACAGGTTGACGGCGCTGGCCGCCCGCGAGGAGGTTTGTCGGTGATCCAGTTGAACACCATCGCCGACCTGCCGCCGACCCGGAAGCGGCTCGTGGTCATCGGCAACGGGATGGCCGGGGCCCGGCTGGTCGAGGACGTGATCGCCGCCGACCCGGATCACGACTTTGCCATCACCGTCTTCGGCGACGAGCCCTACGGCAACTACAACCGCATCCTCCTGTCGAACGTCCTGAACGGCAGCCAGGACCCGAAGGAAATCTTCCTCAACCCGCTGGCGTGGTACG
>JAIEQO010000493.1 GCA_019747655.1 Gemmataceae bacterium
GGAGCCTCCGCAAAGGAGCGGGCGACGCTGCCAGGGCGCAAACCTCATGCCGGCCGGTTTTGTCAGAGCCTGTAAGTGCCCCGTTTAGGACTCGAACCTAAAACCCGCTGATTAAGAGAAAATTTTAACGGTTTTTGACGCTTCTTCGCCTTCCCTTGTGTTTCGCAGCATTTCCCACGATTCTAGGCCCTTTCGTTCACCGCCGGCGTCATGCCCTTTTCCCGTCCGTTCCCGCAGTCACCCCCGTTTGCCCCGGGTTTGGTGACGATTTGGTGACGCAGCCCCGGCTGGAGCGGACGGCAGTTGGGAAAATGAATCGGCGGCTTACCCGTGATCGGACCGCCGACCCGGCCGGAGACGACGTGCGTCCCCTCCCGAACACCCCTGTCTGGATCGCCCACCTGCCCCTTCGGGAACGACTTCACATTCTCCAGCGTGTGGTGGACGCCGCCATCCGGAGCCGGGGCATACCCGACCGGGGCCGCTCGTGGTGCCCCCGGGTGGCGGTGATGTACGACGGCGAGTTCTGGCTGGTACGCTCGACTGTTGAGCCGGACGAAGCCTTGGAGCGTGCGGCTGTACTGGCCGTCGAGCGGGCTGCGGCCCTCCGGCCGGACAGAGAGGTGTCGCCACCGAGTCCGCCTGGACCCGCCGGTACTCCGGCCCGCCGACGCCCCTGTCCGAACCCGACTCGCCGGCGCCGCCGAACGTCCGGCATGCCGAACGGATGGCGATCGGCGGAACGTGACACCTATTCGACGGCAATAAAACAGGGCGGGGTCCGCAGAACGCAGTGGAGTCTGGACCAGCCCACCGCCGTGCCGGTTGAAGTCGAGCCGCCCGACGGTCCGCTCACCACGGACCAGCAGGGACGCCTCGGCGATTAACCGGTCAGTGGGTCGGGACGGGGCCGTCCAGACCTGCCCACACCCTCTTGGGGTGGGCTCGGCTCACGGCCTGTTAGGGACCTTACAGGCCCTGACCCCCCCCCCCGCAACCCCAGGTTTTCATGGCGTTTTCGAGGTCGTGGCAGGGCCTGTTCGTGACTAACTGCCGGTTGCTCTGTTGAAACCATGTGGTTAGAGGTTTCGGAATTCCGGGAGATTCGCCGAATCGACCCCTCCCGAAACCCCGTCAAATCAGATGGTTTCAACAGAGCAACTGCCGGTCGGTGGGTCCTCCGCCGGTTCGGCGGCCCGTCGTTGCAATCGCCACCCGAGCCCCGACAGGAACAGACCCCAGACCCCCTGCTCGGCGGGCGGTAGGCTGAGGAGCCGGTCGAGCACTTGGTCCATCGCCGGGTACGACTCCAGCATGATCCCGTCCGCTTGACCGTAGTAGCTCGGGCTGTAGCTGGCGGTGCGGCCCCCGGCGGCAAGTCCCACTTCTCGGGGGCGGGGATGCGGCCGGCGGTGTCTGCGTCGTCTCTCATCGTGTCCTCGTCACAGCCTGGGCTCCCGCAGGAGGCCCCAGGCGACTGTCTGGCAGGTAGGCAGTTTGCCGGACGGCCTGCGGGCCGTCAGCGGTGCCGTCGGTCGCCCCATCCGGCTGCCGACGGGTAGGTGTGCATCAAGACCGCCGGCCGGTCAAGCCGTTTGCTATCCGGGTCGTGGCCGGTGCCCGTGAGACGGCAGACGGCCAAGCCCGGCCCCTCCCTCGGGACGGTTTTTAGTAGTTGAAGACCGTCAGCGACTCCTCTCCGACGCATCCAGTTCAGGAAGCCCGGTCGCCGTCCGACCAGGGCGGCTGCTAAAGCGTGCTGCGCTGGTGCTGGACTGGTCGCCCTACCTGGGGTAGCCTCCCTCGTCGCCCAACAACCCTACGAGGTGGCGAGATGACGAGTGACCAGATGGTGATGAAGGCGACGGCGGCATGGGATCGGTATCAGGGCCGCCGCTTACCGCCGGAGTTGCTCTGTTGAAACCATCTACCCATGAGCGGCGAGGAGCATCAGGTTGTGGGTGAGGACCCGGGGCTGGCACTCCCGCTCCCGGGCCGCATCCGACCGGGCCCCGAGGGCACTCCCGAGTCGCCGCTTGTGCCGACTGAAGGCGGATTCGGCCTGCCACCGCTGGCCGTACACCCGCCGGTACCGGCTCCCCTTCGGCTTCTTCCGGAACCGCTTGACCATCTGCCGCCGGTACGGGGTCCTCGGCCACTTCCGGCCCTGCCCGCGGGGGTTGATCGGGATGACGGTGGGGCGGACGCCCGGATCCTTGCGGGCGCACCGGCGGTGGTCCTCGGGATCGAACGCGGCGTCGGCCGGCACGCGGCCCCACGCGACGACCGGGGACGCCTGGGCCATCACCGGGGTGAACTGGGGGGGGTCGTTGGACGGGCCGGTGGTGGCCGTCGCCCCGGCGAAGAAGTGGCTCGCGGTATCGCGGGCGACGGTGAGCGTGGTCCACAGCCGGGACGAGTGCTTCCGCCCGGCCCGCTCGAAGAAGTACCGGGAGGTGGGCCGGCTCCCCAGGCCGGTGCCGTCCACCGCAGCGGCCGGCGTCGGGCCGATCAGGCCGCGATCGGCTGCGGACGTGGTGGCCCGGCGGAGGAGGGCGATGGCCTCCCCTTTTTTAGCGGCCGGGCGGCCGCGTAACACAGGGCCGAGTAGCGGGGCACCTTCTCCAGCCCGAGGTCGTTCCGGAGGTCGCCCAGGTCGGTCAGGAGTTGGGCGATGCCCCGGTAGTCGGTCTTGAGGAACGTCTTGAGGGCCAGGACGGCGAACGACTGGTGGCTGGTGAAGTCCTTCCGGCTGCGGGCCGACGTGTACGCCGGCAGCGCGTCCTTCGCCAGCCGTAACGCCTCCTGAGCCACGGCGCGCGGCGACTTCGTCATTGGGGTTGGGGTCTTCATGTAACATTGGAGGCCGTCACCCGCCCGAAGGATTCAACAGAGCACGCCGGAGTGGGAGCCGAGGTGGGTCCATCCGAGCTACCAGGCGGTGCGGGACTGGCTCGACGGGGACCAGTCCAGGGAGGGGTACGTGCGGGGGCTCCTGCGTTCGATGGACCTGCCGGACGGAAAGGTGGTGGACGCCTTTGCCGGCTTCCCGGGGGGAGGGAAGCGGATCGTACAGGACGGCACCAAGGTCGGTACGACGACCTGGGTCTTCGAGGGCAGGGCCAAGTGCCGACCGGAGCGGCACAAGGGGTGGGTGATCCTCCACCGAGACGTGGCCCCGGCCATCCGAGAGGTCGGCCGTGAGTCCGGATTCGAGGAGGTCGAGCGGGTCTGGATGGCGTACCATCCCGACCGGCCCATGGGCGATTCGGCCATGACAGGCCGTGAGATCGGCCCGTGCCTGTCCCGTGACGAAGTGGTGGCCCACATCGAGAAGGCCCAGTCCCCAACCTCCTGGCTGTGACATATCCCGGTGCGGCCGGCACCAACCCTTCGCCAGCCGCACCCCAGTCCGCATACGAAACGGCCGTATGACCCGAGGCGGCAGACCGGCTGCGTGGTGAAGGACGGTGCGGTCGTCTGACGGACGAGTCGTGAGCCGTCCCGTCCTACCATCTGCTCGGCGGCGGGTGGGAGCAAGCCGCTCTGACTGTTGACGGTGTTGCGAGCCGGTCGTCCCCTCGGTGCGACTGCGTTTAGCATGCCTGGCGTGGGCGAGGCCTGCCGGCGCTCACATAGCGCTGACCGTGCGGGATAGCGGATTCTGTACTGTTTTCGGATGGGTTGCGGAATCGGCGGCGGACCGGCGTGCGGCGAGTTCCAGGTTCGATGGGAGGCCAATAAACGCCTGAAGTCGGGGTTGCCCCGGCTCCCTACCGGATCATAATGGATAGTCCCTTCGCCGGTGCCTCGAACGGCCGGAAGCGGCGGAACACGATTTTTTCCGCCCGGACACTCTACGAGCCACGAATACGTTGCCGTGCCAGCGGCCTGCCGGGACCCCCGTTTCAACCACTCCGATCCGGAGTCGTGAGCGCAACCCCCGGGACGCTGGCACGTCCCGGGGGTTGTTGCGTTGATGGACTTTACATCGAGCTTGGGGGCGTGGCGGTCGTACTCGGCCCGGCTGGCGACCTTCACCGCCGGCCTGGTCAACCGGTGGGACACCTACGGGGTGTACCGGGACGGGCAGGCGTTCACGTCCAAGCGGCCGCTGACCGCCGAGGTCCTGCGGCGGCACTTCTTCGGGGCCGACATCCGGGTCGGGCTGCACCTCAACGACCCGGACGACCGCTGCCGGTTCGGGGCGGTGGACGTGGACGCCCACGCCACCGACCCGTCCGACCACCTCGACTTCGCCCAGGCCCTGCGGGACCACCTCGCCGGCCAAGGCGCCCGCCCCCTGCTCGAACACTCGGGCGGCGGGTGGAAGGTGTGGGTGCGGTTCGACCCGCCCGAGGAGGCGTGGCGAGTCCGGGTCTGGCTGCACCGGGCGGTCGCCGAGGTCCGGGAGGAGGGCTGGCCCTGTCCCGAGGCGGTCGAGGTGTTCCCGAAGCAGGACGTGGTGACGGCGTCCGGCGGGTACGGCAGCTTCCTGCGGCTCCCCGGCCGTCATCACCGGCTGGATCACGTCTCGTACTTCCGGACGCCGGGCGGGTGGGCGCACGGGCCGGCGGCGGCCGAGACCTGGCTGACGTTCCCGGCCACCGGCCCCGGGGTCATCCCGGCCGGTGGCCGGCCCGCCCCGCAGCCCGTGCGGACGGACCGGGACCGGCCGTGGGGCGGACGACGCCACGATCCGGGTGCCGACTGGCACCCCTGGCAGGACTTCGACCGGCGTGGGGAGTGGGGCGAGATTCTGATCCCCCTGGGGTGGGCGCCGGCCGGCCCCGGGAAGTGGCGCCGGCCGGGGAGGGCCGCCGGGGTGTCGGCCACCACCGATTACCACCCCGGCATGTTCTACCTGTTCTCGGCCTCCGTGCCCGGCCTGGAGCCGGGCCGGGGGTACTCGAAGTCGGCCCTGTTCGCCCTCCTCCACCACGGCGGCGACTTCACCACGGCGAACAAGACCCTGGCCGGACTCGGGTTCGGCCGGGGCAACCAGCTTGACCCATTGCGGGCCAGACTGACCACGTTTTACTCACGGCCTAGTGGAAGACCTGGGACCTTGCTTTGCGATGCCCCCAGCCGGCCTATGCTGGCCGGATGACGCCGACAATGC
>JAIEQO010000688.1 GCA_019747655.1 Gemmataceae bacterium
CGGCCCGGTCCCGAACCTGTCGGCCAAGCCGAAGCCGCCGGCCCCGGCGGCCGCCCCGGCCCCCGGCAAGCGGCCGTAGCCGCCCGCCCGGCCGGCCCCTACAATCGTCTTCTGCCGCGCGACGGACTCCGGACCCGGGGCTCACCCCCGGGTTCGGGCGTTTCGGCCGGCCCGGGCCGGGAACCGGTTCCCGGCCCGCCCCCAGTGACGGGGCGGTCCCTAAGCCGTTGGGGAAAGGAAGAAGGGACAAGGAGGAAGGAACAATACGACAGCCGGCCGGGCTGGTTCCTTCTCCCTTTTGCCTTGTTCCTTTCCCCCACGCCCCCCCGCACGGAGCACCAGCATGGCCACCAAGAACAAGACCAACAAGAGCGTCAAGAAGCGGATCAAGGTGACCGGGACGGGGAAGCTGCGGTACACGAAGGTCGGCCGGCGGCACCTGAACGCCCACATCGCCACCAAGCGGAAGCGGCAGCTCCGCAAGGCCGGGATCATCGAGGGCCGGCCGAACGTCCTGAAGAAGTACAAGATCGCCCTCGGGCTGCTGTAGGCCGTCACCCGGACCACACCTTCATCCCACACACCCGCCCCGGCGGCACCGCCCCGGGGCCGACGCCCTTGAGGACACCCGGCCATGGTTCGCGCGCGTAGCAAGGCCACCACCGCCCGCCGAAAGAAGCGGACCCGGAAGCTGACCAAGGGGTTCCGGCTGGCCCGGCACAACCTGTACCGGCAGGCCATCGTCACCCTGATCCGGGCCCGGGCGTTCGCCTTCCGGGACCGGCGGGCGAAGAAGCGGGACTTCCGCCGGCTCTGGATCGTCCGGATCAACGCCGCCTGCCGGATGCGGGGCATGCGGTACAGCGAGTTCATCCACGGGCTGCAACTGGCGCTGGTCCAGCTCGACCGCAAGGCCCTGTCCGAGGTCGCCATCCACGACCCCGGGACGTTCGACCAACTGGTCGCCGTCGCCCGGGAGCAGCTCACCGCCGAGCAGAAGCGGCTGGGCGAGAAGGCGAAGGAGCGGGAGACCGCGGCTGCTGCGAAGTAGCGTCTCGGCGGCCCGGTGAGCGTCGGGGCGTCAGCCCGACGGTGCGTTGAGCCACCGTCGGGCTGACGCCCCGACGCTCACCGGGGCCGCCCGCCCGAACCCACCTCGCCCGTATCCTGTCCCCACTTCGCCACGCCCGCCGGACGGATGCCCCCCATGTCTGACGCCGCCGACGACCTGAAGGCCCTCGAAGCGAAGGCCCTGGCCGAGCTGCACGCCGCGGCCGACGAGCCCGCCCTGCGGGAGTGGAACACCCGCTACTTCGGCGACAAGGGGCTGATGAAGGCCGCCCTCGGCAAGCTCAAGGACATCCCGAAGGACCAGCGGGCGGCGTTCGGGCAGGAAGTCAACCGGGTGAAGGTGGTACTGGAAGAAGCCCGGGACGCCCGGCAGGCGGATATCAAGGAAGCCGCCCTGCAAGCCAGCCTGACGGCCAACCCGCTCGACGTGACGCTCCCCGGCCGCACCCGGCCGCGTGGTCGGCTGCACCCGGCCACCCAGGTCCTCCGCCGGGTCACGTCGATCTTCGCCGACATGGGGTTCCAGGTCTACCGGACCCGGGAGGTCGAGACCGACGACCTGAACTTCGAGGCCCTGAACATGCCGGCCCACCACCCGGCCCGGGACATGTGGGACACGTTCTTCACGACCACGCCGGGGGTGGTGCTGCGGACGCACACGTCGCCGGGGCAAATCCACGTCATGAAGGAGCATCACCCGAAGCCGATCCGGGTGATCCTGCCGGGGATGTGCTACCGGAACGAGGCGATCAGCACCCGGAGCGAAATCCAGTTCCTGCAGGTCGAGGGGCTGGCGGTCGGCGAGGGGGTGACGATGGCCGACCTGAAGGGGACGATCACGGCGTTCGCCCGGCGGATGTTCGGCCCGGACCGGCAGGTCCGCATCCGGTCGAGCTACTTCCCGTTCACCGAGCCGTCGATCGAGGTGGACATCGACTGGCCGGCCGACGACCCGAACCGGGACCGGTTGACGAAGGGGACGGGGTGGCTGGAGATCATGGGGGCCGGGATGGTCCACCCGTCGGTGCTGCGGGCCGGGGGCTACGACCCGGACCGGGTGACGGGGTTCGCGTTCGGGATGGGCCCGCAGCGGATGCTGATGCTGCGGCACGCGATCGACGACATCCGCCTCTTCTGGGCCAACGACCTGCGGTTCCTGCGGCAGTTCTGACCGGCCGACCGGGGGCCTACTCGGTGGCTGGTCCGCCTGTGCTGTTGAACAGGTCGGTGAGCAACTCACCGTCCGGGTCGTTGAGCCGCACCCGCCCACCGCCCGCGGTGGCGTGCCACAGTTCCAGCGTGCCGCCCCCGGCGGTGAAGGACGCGAGGTTGTCCAAGTAGGTGAGCACGCCGAACAGGGCGCCCTCGGCCGCGTACCGGATGACCTCCCGGGCCGTAGCTTGGGCGTCCGGCGTCAGTCCCCGGAACCACGCCGCGAACCGGGCGAGGTGGTCGGGCGGACGCGGGGACGGCGGGGCCGCCAGGTAGTCCGCCTCGGCGGCGGCCTGATGCCGGACCGACTCCACGAGTGCCGAAACGAACCTTTCCGGTGTCATGCCGCCCCCAGCCGACTCCGAGCCGATCGCACCGACCGGTTCTCCCGCCCTCAGGCCGGGTGAACAGTTACCGATCACCCGTACCGGACGGACCGCCGCCCGCGGTAGCCGAGCCGCTCGAACTCGACCGCCACGTCCGGGGTCGGGGGCAGCCGCGGGCCTGCCGACTGGGTCATGATCCAGATCACCTCGACCGTCTGCCCGCGGCGGTTGGCGAACGCCTTTACGACCCCGGGTTGCGCCCGCAACCACTCCTCCAACGGCTCGTCGGTCGGCGGCAGGGCGTCGAACTCCGCGGTCACTTGATAGCTGATCGAAGCCGGGAGTTGCCGGAGGCCGTACACGCCGGCCGCGGCCGCCCCGCCGAGCACCAGCAGGACAACGGCGACACGCCTGGCCGTCCGCATGACGGTCACTCCGGCCGGCTACACCGCGTCCGGGTCGAGGCCGAGTTCCCGCAGCTTGGCGGCCAGTTTCGCGGCCCGTTGTTCGGCCGCGTCCCGCGCGGCGGCGACCTCGGCCGGGGTCGGCAGCGGCCGGCCGTCCGGCCAGAACACCGTCAGCTCGCCGTCGTCCAGGGCGAACCGCCACCCCAGCCGCGGGCTCACCCAGCCGTTCATGTCGGGGATGCGGGCGAGCGCCCCACCCTCCCGCCGCCACCCTTCCGCGTGGAGCGGGAAGTCCGGGTAGACGATGTAGTACTCCTCGGCTCCGTACCTCTCGTAGAACGCCCGCTTGTCTTCCATCCGCTGATGCCGGTTGTTCGGGGACCAGACCTCGAACACCACCTGGGGGAAGACCCCGCCCTCCTCCCACACCCGGTAACTGCCCCGGTCGCCTTTCCGTGGGCCGAAGGCGACGTACACGTCCGGGGCCTGCCGGAGCTTGGCGTTCCCCTCGACCGGGTAGATCAGGTGGTTGCCGGCCACGAATACCATCGGGTCGGACCGGAACTGGGTCGCCGCGGCCGACAGCAGTAGCCCGATCCAGGCGAACTGATCCGTGTGGTCGGCCAGCGGCCGGTCGGCATCGTCGTGGTAGTAGATGACGACCTGTGGGTCCGCCGCAGGCTCGTGAGCGGACATAAGGGCCTCCCGTCGGGGACCTCGGACGCCGGCAGGATACCACCCCGGCCGGGCCGGCGGAAGGGCGGCGGTCAGCCGGCGGCCCGCGACCCGCCGGCCACCGCCAGCAGCTCCCGCGGGTCGGACACGACGTACCGCGGGCCGGCCGCCCGCAAGAGTTCCTCGGCGTGGAACCCCCACGTCACCGCCGCCGCCGCCACCCCCGCCCGCTTCGCCGCCTCCAGGTCCCGGACCTCGTCCCCGACGTACAACACCTCCCGCCGGTCGACCCCCCCGGTCCGCAGGAGCCGCCGCAGGGCCCGGCCCTTGCCGAACAGCTTCGGGCACCCCACCACGAACGCGAACAGCCCCTCCACCCCGTTCGCCGCCAGGCACCGGCGGATGTTTCCTTCGTTGTTCGACGACAGGATGCCGAGCCGGACGCCCCGGTCGACCAGCCCGCGGAGGACTTCGGCCAGCCCGGGGAAGAGGGCGAGCTTATCGGCCTCGGCGGCCGCGGCCGCCTGGAACCGGCGGACCAGCCGCGGGAGCCGCCAGAACCGGATGCGGTGGTGCCGCAGGAACTGCCGGGTGGACATGCCCCGGGCCGCCGCCGGGTCGGCGATCGGCTTGATGCCCAGCTCCGGGGCCAGCCGGTTGAAGATGTGCAGGCCGGCCGGCATCGAGTCGGCCAGCGTCCCGTCGAAGTCCCAGACCACCAAACGATACATCACGGCCCCCGACGACCTACTTGTTCTTCTTCGGCTCGGTCGCGGTGATGACGCGCTCCTCCAGGAACTGCCGGACCGCCTCCGCCTCCGCCTGCTTGCGGCGGACTTCGGCTTCCAGCCGCTTGACCTCGTCCCGGAGCCGGGTCAGCTCGTCGGCCGCGGGCTTCTTCTCGGCCCGCCCGCCGGTCTTCACGGTCTTCAGGGCCGAGTCGAACACCTTCACTTTGGACCAGGCGTCCTTGTTCTCGGCGATGAACGTCTGGTGGTCCGGGTGGGCGTCGTACTGGTCGTGGGCCGCCTTGTTCTCGAATACGAGGTGCAGCGCCACGTCCCAGTCCCGGTCGCCGAACGGGTTCTTCAGCTCGTCCGAGATCGGCCCGGCCGAGTAGAACAGCACGCCCGCGTGGTCGGCCAGGTACTTGTCGCACGCGGCCACCAGCTTCGCCCGACCCTCCGGGGTCGAATCCTTCAGCTTGAAGTAGACCATGTGGCCGATCTTCGGGCCGGCCGGCTTGGCGTCGTCGGCCGGGGCGGCCACGGCGGCGGCGAGGAGCAGGGCAAGCATCGGGAAGCCTCCGGGGGACGGGACGGGCCCGGAGGGAGATTGTACGAGGTGCCCCACCCGCAGGCGGGCTTACGCCCCGGCGTGCGTCCCCACCGCGACCGGCCGGGGCGGGTGGGCCGGGTGCCCAACCGGGCGGGGGAGGGT
>JAIEQO010000866.1 GCA_019747655.1 Gemmataceae bacterium
CCCCAGTCCATGACCTGGACCTCGCCGAAGGGGCCGACCATGACGTTGGCCGGCTTCAGGTCCCGGTGGATGACCCCGTGGGCGTGGGCATAAGCGACGGCCTGGCAGACGGCCTCGAACACGGCGACGAGGTTGGTTTTCGGGAGGGCGAGGCTCCCGCCGAGCCGGGGGGCGGGCGGCGACGGCGGCTCGGCGGGAGCCTCGCCCTCCCGGTGGGAGGCCTTCAGCAGGTCGTCCAGGGTCCGCCCCTTGATGAGCTTCATCGCCAGGAACGGCCGGCCGCTGGGGAGGACGCCCAGGTCGTGGACGGGTGGGATGCCGGGGTGCTGGAGCTGCCCCGTGATCCGGGCCTCGGCGGCGAACCGCCGGGCGGCGGTCGAGGTGGGGGCGAACTTGTCGGACAGGACCTTGACGGCCACCTCGCGGCCCAGCGCCGTGTCCGTGGCCCGGTAGACGACCCCCATGCCGCCCCGGGCGATCTCCTCACCGAGGACGTAGCGGTCGCTGCCCGGGCGAGCGGGGGGTGTGAACCCCCCGGTTTCCGCACCGGGTTCGGCGGTGGCGTCCGGGTCGGCGGTCGGCGGGAGCGGGCGGGCGGTCGGGGTGTCGGGCATCGGACGCGGCCTCCGGGTACGACGGCACCATCGTACCCGCGGCCGGCGGACGCTGCTACGGCGTGAGGGTATGTCTGGGAGGCTTCGCCGGACCGTCGGCCCCCTGGGACCGCGGCCGTCCCGGCCGCTCTTCGATGGGCGAACGAGCGGCCGGGACGGCCGCGGTCCCAGGAAGGCCACCGGATTTCCGGTCGCACACTGAGGGCACAGGCATTCCTGCCTGTGCCACCAAAACCAAACTGACGCACCGCCGGGTCGCGTCACCCCGCCGGGTGCTGCCACGGGGCCCGGTACGGCCGCTTCAGCAACCGGGTGGCCTCCGGGTCGCCGAGGCACTGGTGCTTCTCGGCGTCCCAGGTGAGCGTCCGGCCGAGCTGCTGGCTGAGGTTGGCCAGGATGCAACTGGCCGACGAGATGTGCCCCTGCTCGATGTCCGCCACCGGCCGCGACCGGTCCTCCCGGCACTTCAGGAAGTCCTGCCAGTGCCGCCGCAGGGCCGACGCGACGTGCCGCTCCAGGTCCTTCTCCGTCTTGTCCTCCGGGTACTTGTCTTCCTCCATCAAGGGCGTCCCGGACAGGGCCGGCTTGGTCGCCCCGGCCGGGAAGAACTCCCACTTCTGGACGCTCGCCTTGAGCGTCCCCTTGTCGCCGTACAGGAACGCCGCCCACGGGTAGTCCGGGTCCGGGGCGGCCCCCCAGGTGCGGTGCTGCCAGACGACGTTCAGGTTCGGGAACTCGAAGGTCGCCTCCTGGGTGTCGGTGATGTTCGACCGGGCCCCCTTCTGGACCAGGATGCCGCCGCCGCTGCTGACCCGCCTCGGCCAGCCCAGGTCGAGCATCCAGCGGACCATGTCCAGCATGTGGATGCACATGTCGCCGACGATCCCGTTGCCGTATTCCATGAACGCCCGCCACCACCGGCGGTGGGGGAGGTTGGCCTTCAGGTCGGGGTAGGCCGGGGCGTCGTAGGGCCGCAGCGGGGCCGGCCCGGTCCACATCTTGTAGTCGAAGAAGTCCGGGACCTCGGTGACCGGCGGGTTGTCGTTGTTCCGCATGTGGTAGTAGCAGCAGACCTCGACGTGCCCGACGGTCCCGAGCAGCCCGGCCTTGATGACCTTCTCGCGGGCGTCGATCAGGTGCGGGGTGCTCCGCCGCTGGGTGACGACCTGGACGACGCGGTTGTGCTTGCGGGCCGCGTCCAGCATGGCCTTGCCCTCCATCACGTCGACGCTGACCGGCTTCTGGACCCACACGTCGGCCCCGGCCTCGCAGGCGGCGATCATGGGCAGGGCGTGCCAGTGGTCGGGGGTCTCGACCATGCAGACGTCGAGGTCCTTCTCCTTGAGCATCTCGCGGTAGTCGCCGTACAGCCGCGGCTGTTTGTCGGTCTTGGCCCGCTCGGTCAGGAGCTTCGAGGCCTCCTCCAGCATCCGCCGGTCCGGGTCGCAGAGGGAGACGATCTCGACCGGGGCGACCTGGATGAGCCGGAAGAGGGAACACTTGCCGTACCAGCCGGTGCCGACCAGCCCGACCCGGACGGGCTTCCGGGCGTGGCCGGCGAACAGGGCCGGGGCCCCGGCCAGGCCGGCGGCGGACGCGGTGAGGAAGTCGCGGCGGTTCATGGCGGACCTCGCGGGGAGAGGTGGGTAGCCGCGAGGATAGCCGACGACGGGGGGTGTGGGAAGAGCCCGGAGGGATCGGCCGCACGATCGACGCGGAAAAGACCACGATCGGAATGAAATCAATCTTGTTCGGATCGTGTCCTCTTCGGCGTCCATCGTGCGGCGGCTCGGCCCCGTACTACCGGTCCCGGCCGTGGGCGTGGGCCGGCGGGTGGGTGGCCTCGACGGCGGTGAACGGCTCGGTGATCTTGTAGGTGTGCTCGGCCCCCTTCGGGACGACCCACGAGTCGCCGGCTTCGAGCTTCACCACCTGCCCCTCGACGTGCAGCTCGGCCCGGCCGCTGATCGCGTACCCGACCGTCTCGTAGTCCCGGCGGACCGGCGGCTTCGGCTCCTCGGCCGGGACGCCCTCCCACAGCCGCATCCCGACGTGGACCGACGAGGCCAGGTACTTCTGCCCGTCCGGGCCGTGGGGCGAGTGCTTCGAGTCGACCTTCGTGACGGTGGTGTCGGCCATGATGGGCCTCCGGGGTGGAACGCTCCGGCCCCGGTGCGTGCAACTGGTGTGCCCGGGGGTCGGCAAGAAAGTGTTGGACAGGCGGCCCCCCACATCGGTACGATCGGGCGGTTGTGTCGGGTCCCGGCGGGCGTTCGCCCCGGCCGCCGGGCTCGGGTCCGCCACCCCGGGGCGCCGGAGGCCGTCATGGCCCGGGCGTTCCCCACCCAGTCCCGGCGACGGACCGCCCGCCCCCTCCAAACGCCGATCGAGCGGCTCGAGGACCGGTCCACACCCGCCACCATTGCTTACGCCGGCGGGACCTACGCCAACCACTTCGACTGGCTCCCGGCTAGCGGGGCGTTCACCCTGAACGTCGCAGGCCCGTACTGGTTCGACGGGTCGGCCCCGGCCGGCAGCCCGCTGGGGTTCGGCACCGCCACCGGGAACAACACCGCCGCCGGCTGGCAACTCTTCCGCAACGCCGGCAGCGCCACCCGGTTCGCCGTCGACGACGGCGGGTCGTTGAGCGGCTCGGCGTACAGCTACGGGGCGGTCGGGGCGACCGACCGGGCGCTCGGCAGCCTGGCCTCGGCGTCCAGCATTGCCGCCTACGGGGCCACCTTCACCAACACCTCGTCGGCCACCACCTTCACCGAGTTCACCGTTACCGCCTACCGCGAGCAGTGGCGGCGGGGGAGCGTGACGGGCAACCCATCCCCGGAAGCGCAGGCGTTCCAGTGGGCGGCCGGGGCAGCCAGCATCGCGTCGGGGACGTACACCGCCGTCCCGGCCGGAAACCTGACCGCGGCGGCCACCGGCGGCGGGTCGGGGGTGGGCAACCTGCCGGTCAACGGCAACAGCACCAGCGCCCCCACGGCCGACAACCCGTACCGCAAGGCCCTCACCTTCACCGTCACCGGGCTGACCTGGGCCCCCGGCGAGAACCTGTCGATCCGCTGGGTCGATACGGATGTCGCCGGGTCCGACGACGGGTACGGGATCGACGACCTCACCTTCACCGCCGCAACGTCCGTCCCGCCCGCCCCGCCGGCACTCACCGGCCGGGCCAACGCCGCCGCCACCGAGGGGGTCCGCGGGACGTTCGCCCTGGCCGCGACCGGCAGCCCGGCCCCGACGTTTGCCCTGTCCGGGGCGCCGTCCTGGGTGGCGGTGGACGCGGCCACCGGCGTCCTGTCGTTCGACCCGCCGGCACTCGCCCGGAATGAGACGACGCGGTCGTACACCTTCGACGTGACCGCGGCCAACGGCCAGGGCACCGCCACCCGGCCGTTCACCCTGTACGTCGTCCCGGCCCCGGAGGCTGCGGTCCCGTTCACCCCCGGGAACCTGGTCGTCTACCGGGTCGGCGACGGCGGCACCACCTACGGGGCCGACGGCAGCGGCGGCACGACCGGCGACGCGGCCGCGGCCGTCTTCCTGGACGAGTACACCCCGGCCGGTGCGTTCGTGCAGACGGCGTTCCTGCCGATAACTGGAGCCGACCGCTTGACCGACAGCTTGTCGTCACTCTCCGGCGGTTTGCTCACCCGGTCGGCCGACGGGCGGCTCCTGGCCGTCCCCGGGTTCCGGGCTGCCCCGGGCACTGCCGGCGTGATGGCCACTACGGCTGCGGCCGTCCCGCGGGTGGTCCAGTTCGTCCGCCCGGACGGCACCCTCGGGTCATCGATCTCGACCACCGCCTACGACGGCGGCCCGGTCCGCGGGGCGGCCACCGTGGACGGCCGGCAGGTCTACGCGGCCGGGGCGGGAACCGACGCCACCGCCGGGGTACGGTACTACGACGCCCCCGGGTCCGCGACCGCGGCCGCCGGGGTCCGGGTGACCAACACCGCCGACACCCGCGGGGTGTCGGCGGCCGACGGGCGGCTCCTCTTCGCGGCCGCCGCGGACGGGCGGAAGCCGTCGCTGCCGGCCACCCAGTTCAACTTCGGCCGGGGCGTCTACCGGGCGAACGACCCGCTGCCGACGACCAACCCGGACCACCCGGTCGACACCGGGCTGCTGGCCGCCCCCGACCCGATGTCCGGCGAGCCGCACCAGTTCGCCGTCCTGGACATGAACGCCAGCGGCGGGCTGGACGCCGGCGACCGGCTGTACTTCACCGACGCCGCCGTGGGGTCGGCCGGGGTGTGGCGGGCCGACTACGTCCCCTCGGTGGGGGAGTTCGGGGCCGCGGTGCAACTCCTGTCGGCCCCGGTCGCCGGCCTCCGCGGGCTGACCGCCCGGGCCGCCTCGCCCGGGGTGGCCGAGCTGTTCGTGACCGCGGCGGAGACGACCTTCGGCGACACGACCTCGTTCGCCGCCGGGCTGTACGCCCTCGCCGACGCCGCCCCGGTCGCCGCCGCGGCGGCCCGGTCGGTGGTGCCGACGCCCCTGGTCCGACTGG
>JAIEQO010000361.1 GCA_019747655.1 Gemmataceae bacterium
CCCGGTGCTGAGGAGTACGCCGTCGAACTCCATGAACTCATCGGCGGCTACTACCCCTTGAACCGGGTTCGCCGCTCGGTGGGTTACTTCGGCGTCCCCGCTGGTTGGGTTCCCAAGCTGGACGATGATCTTGTTGTTGTCGATGACCACGACGACGAGGCCGACACCGAACCACCAGCACCAGCACCAGCACCATCCGACGAGCCGCATCAGCAGGCCGTTAAACCGCTCAGGATGGCCGTAGAAGCCCCGAACGTCGTTGGGGGTGGTAGAAGCCGCCTTGAGCGGCCAGCGGCCTTCTACGGGCCGCTCCTGACGACGTGCTGCTTGACGCCCGACGAGACGGCCCGGCCACCACCCCGAAGGGTAGATTTAGAGGGTAGACGGCTCAATCTACCCTTGCATCTACCCTTTCGACCCCTTAAAACACAGGGGATTACTGCTGGCAGTCAGGTGCAGCGCCTGGTTCGGCAGGCCTGGGCTACTCCCAGTCGAACCGCCTGACCCGACCGACCGGATCGACCTGGGTGGCCCAGCTGCCGGGGTCCAGCCGAGCAACAGTGGCTCGGCGGCCCAGTCCGACCCGCTCCGGGTGGCGGGCGACCAACTCCGCGTCCACCGCTCGCCGGGCGGCATTGCATCAGTAGGCGTCGCCGGGGACGACCTCGCCGCCGGCCCGGCTGGCTGACGACCCGGAAGGCGTCCGGGCTGTCGCTGTTCATCCCCCGAGCCGGTACGACCCGTGTATTGCCCCGGGTGGGATGCGGTCGGTTACCAATCGCTGCCGAGGACTTCGCCGCCGGCCGGCGTGCCGGCCGCCCGCCAGGTTGCCGTCGCGATCGAGTCGCGGACGAACCGCACCGAGCCGTCCATGAGCAGGGTGTTCACCCCGCCGGTGTGGTAGCTCCGGCTGGTCACCACCGCGTACGTCCGTCTGGTCATGTCGCGGGCCTCCCGGTAGGACGTGAAGTCCATGTCGTAGGTCGCCCCGCCCGTCGAGTACGGGAGCTTGGTGTTCGGCGGGAACGCCGTGGTGAACCCGTCCTGGTGGACGTACCCGTCCACCCACTCGGTGTGGCCGCTCTCGGGGTTCAGTTGGCCGCCCAAAGCGACCACCGCGGCCGGGTCCGCCGGGATCGGGGCGTTGGCCGCGTTGGGGTTGCCGCCATCCCGGAAGTACGGCTGGTACGTCTTCACTTCCGCGAACCCGAGGGTGTTGCTCAGCCCGTCGGTGAACGCCCCGGTGGTGTGCCCGCGGGCGATGAGTTCGCTCGGGTTGGACCGGAACTTAGCCGGGAACGCCCCGTCCCCGCTCTGCCCGGTGATCGGGTCGAACACCAGCCAGACGCCCATGTTGGCGACGTAGTTCAGCGGCCAGTAGTCGATCGACCCGGCGAGCCGCAGGCGGTCGTTCACCTCGCTCGGGCAGACGTAGTGGGGAACCCGGAACTTGGCCGCCGGGGTGTTCGCGGGCGAGTTGTACGGCTCGTTCAGGTTGATCAGATTGCGGAGGTTGTCCTGTTCGGCGAACGGCAGGATGTAGGCGTGGACGCCGTAGGACTGGAACGCGGGGGTGGTGCGGATGAACGTGCTGGCCGGCGGGAAGCAGCCGTTCGCCGACTCGTAGTTGTGGACCGCCAGACCGATCTGCTTGAGGTTGTTCTGGCACTTCATCCGGGAAGCCGCCTCGCGCACCTTCTGGACGGCGGGCAGCAGCAGGCCGATCAGCACGGCGATGATCGCGATGACGACCAGCAGTTCGATCAGGGTGAACGCGGGACGGACATGGCGGGGCACGGCGGCACTCCTTGGAACCGAGGATGGGCCGCGTTGCTGGCTGTAGCCGGGAAGGGCTATCGGGCTGGCGGAGCTGGCCAACAGGGTGGATGTTGAGATCGAGTCTCAACAAGGACAAGTCTACAAGCCCCGTGTGACAGCGACAAGTGGGCCACGAAAAAATTCCCTCGCATGCGAGATGAGTGGGGAAGACGGACGGCACCGAGACCCTGTCCGTCGCTTTCAGTTGCTTGTTTCGCTCGATTTGGTAGCCATCGTTGATCGTTGCCCGTCCGTCGCCGAACGACCCCGCTCAGCAGCCGGGGCCGCTCGGGAAGCTATGAACCCCAGAAAGCGAACATGCGGCCCCGGTCTGCTGCAGCGCTTGGTTCGGCGTCTTAAGGCGCTGCGGGATTCTCCAGCTTGGTCAGGTCGAACTCGAACCCTTTGTACTGATCCCAGAACAGCATCGAGTTGAACTTGCCTCCGCCGCGCAACCCCGCGATCGCTTTGCCGATGGACTGGTAGAGCGCGTATGCCTCTTTGATTCGGTTCTTCGGCCCGAACGTCAGTTGGTAGAACTTCAAGAACGCGATGATGGTGCTGAAAATCGCGCCAACCCAGGCGGCAGCGGTCGGCTGGGATGCGGCGATCAGCGCCCAAAGGCCGCCGGAGGTCAACACCGACATGGCAAGAGCCGCCACCTCGATGCGGTAGTTCGACTTGGTGAAGGTGGAAAGCAAGCCACCCACCGCCCGGTGCAAATCAACCATCAACTCGACGGCCTGCTCCCGCGAGACATCGGTGTAGTGGTCGATTCTCGGAGGCATCGCAGCTCCTGGCCCCCCGCCGCCGAACTCCGAACTAGGCTGCGAACCGGTTCGCAGCCTAACGCCGCCTCGCAGCCTAATCCGGCGAACACCGCGAAGCCCGAACCCACCACCCCCGCCGGACTTCTGCCCATCCCGGCCGCCCCACGGGACCGGACCTTCGCAGCCTAGCCCGCTAACGCGGGCCTGCGGGCCAAGCCCGTCCGGTGATGGCAGACCCCACACGACCCGTCGCCATTAGACCCCACCCCGCCGGCGGCCGCAACCGGCCCTGGGCGGTGTTCCGGCCCGGTGCCGAAAATCCGCTTGACCTCCTCCCGGCTAAGCCATACTATTCACTTGTTCACTTTAGCCGCCGGGGTCCCGGCGGCCCCCGCTCACCCCGTCCCCGAGTCCCGTCATGTCCACCATCACCGCCGAACCCGACCCGCACCTCCTCGAAATCGCCGAACTCCGGGCCCGCGGCTCGTCCTGGGAGGCCGTCGCCGGCCGGCTCGACGCCGACCCCGACGCCCTCAAGCAGCAGGCCCGCGACGCCGGCGTGGCGTACCGCCGGGCGTTCAGCGCCGCCCGCCGGGAGGTCGTCGACGAGGCCTGCGGGGAGGCCCTGTTCGCCCTCCGCCGGGCCCTCCGGTCGGCCGACGAGCGGGCCAGCCGGCTGGCCGCCGACACCATCCTCAAGCTCCGCATGACCGAGCTGCGACACCGCCGCAAGGGGAAGCCGGCCGACCCGCCCAAGCCGCCGCTCTCCCCCCGGGCCCTGGAGGCCGTCCGGTTCTTCGAGGCCCACACGGACGAGGAGATCGATCGGATGTGGGAGGACTTCCGCGACGACCTGCTTCCGCCGGCCAAACGGGACGCCGGCTCACCCCTTCCGCCCCCATACGACCAGGATCAGGACGCCGGCGGTCGCCTCCCCGGCCCGGTAGGCGTCGAGCCAGGCCGGGGCGTCGGGGAAGTGTCCGACCAGCCGCCGGGCGGTCGCCTCGACCTCGAACAGCAGGTCCGTTTCCGCGAACCCGCGGGTCGGCAGCCAGACCCCCTCGGCCCGCCGGTCGATCACCCCCGCGGCGGCCAGGAGGGACGACAGCTCCCGCCCGATCCACGGGTTGCGGAAGGTCCTGATCCAGTCGTGCTCGACCCGCCCGGTCAGGTCCGAGTGCGGGCCGCCGACCAGGTACGTCCCCCAGTCCGGCTCGGCACAGAGGACCACGCCGCCGGGCCTGGCGACGCGGGCCATCTCCCGGACCACCCGGCCGGGGTCGGCGATGTGCTGGAGCGATCGGTCGATGCGGACGGCGTCGAAGCTGGCGTCCGGGAACGGCAGGGCGGTCCCGTCGGCGACGACGAACTCGTGGTTCGGGTGACGAACCCGGGCCCGGTCGATCAGCGTCCGGCTGGCATCGGCCCCGACCGCCCGGCCGCACCGCTCGGCCATCCGGGCCACGTCGTCACCCAACCCGCAAGCGACATCGAGTGCGGCCATCCCCGGCGTCAAACCGAGGGCGTCGAGGGCCAGGGCCTTGTACGCCCGCCCGGCCGGCATCGCCTGGAGGGTGTCGAGGCAGCGGACGATGTGGTCCGGGGCGGCGGCGTCCACGTCCCGGAACGCGGCCGGGAGTGACTCGGGGTTCGGCACGGCGGGGCCTCCGGGTAGGAAGACGGACCCCACCCCCTATCCCCCTCCCCCGCGGGGAGAGGGGGGACCGGAGGGGTTGTTGGCTCGGGTCTTCCTCCCCCTCTCCGCTGCGGGGAGGGGTCTGATCCTTTCCGGTCCCCCCCTCTCCGTTGCGGGGAGGGGGTTAGGGGGTGGGGTCTTTTCTCGTCATCTTCCGGGCCAGGACGACCGCCCCGGCGGCCGGCTCGTCCACCAGCCCGACCGACGACGGGGTGACGCCGCAGGCCCGCAGGCCGTCGAGGAACAGGTTCCGGTAGCGGTCGCCGCGGAGGACCAGCCCGCCGGTCAGGGCGACCGGGACGGCCCCGGGGTCGAGCCCGCCCAGCCGGACCGCCCCGGCCGCGGTCTTGGCCAGCTCGGCCGCCTCCTCCCGGACGATCCGGTCGGCGGTGGCGTCGCCGGCGGCCGCGGCGTCCAGCACGAGCGGGGCGAGCCCGGCGATGGCCGCCTTGTCCCAGGCCCCGCGGTAGACGGCCGGGATGAACTCCCGCGGGTCGTCCGACCCGAGCTTGGCCAGGTACGCCGCGAGTAGCGTGGTCGGCTCGCCGATCCGGTCGGCGGCCCGGCAGGCGGCCCGCAGCCCCTGGAGCCCGACCCGGAAGGCGCTCCCCTCGTCGCCCATCAGGTAGCCCCACCCGCCGGCCCGGGCGTCGTTCCCGGCCCGGTCGAGTGTCAGGCAGTTCGACCCGGTCCCGCAGACGACCGCTAGCCCCCACCCGTCCGGGGTGCCGGCGGCGAACAGGAGAGCCGCATCATTGGCCACCTCCAGCCGCCCGGCCAGCCCGCCGGCGTCGGCCCACCGGCGGATCACGTCCCGCCCGTCGAGGTCGATCCCGGCCAGCCCGAGGCAGGCGGCCGCGGCCGGCCGG
>JAIEQO010000011.1 GCA_019747655.1 Gemmataceae bacterium
GGGGCGTGAGCCCCCTAATGTCTTGGCGAACCCCGAGCGTGAGCGAGGGGGTGGTCCCACCCGCTCCCTCACGGTCGCGGTTCGCCCGGACCAAACGGGGGCTCACGCCCCCCGCCCGCCGGAGTCCGGTCAGCTCCCGGCCGGGTCCTGGCCGTTGACCCACGGGCCTTCCAGCTTCTGGTAGTCCGGCGGGGTGAGGGTGCTGCCGGTGTCGCCGGCGGTCCACCCGGCCACCTGGTTCGGCTTGCCCCGCTTCTTGCTCCGGGCCTCCCACTGGGCCGCCCAGGAGGCGTCGGCCTCCTTCGGGGCCCGCTTCGACTTGTCCCACATCAGGGCCTTCCCGAACCGGTAGCTGAGCACCCCCATGTTGACGGTGCTGAACGCCGCCGCCCCCAGCTCCGGGGTCGAGAGCGTCTCCCGCTTCCGGTCCCGGACGCAGTTCAGGTAGTCCTCCCACAGGGCGTAGGTGGCGTTCCCGGACTTGCCGCTCTCGTACTTGTGGATCGGGTCCTTGTTGAACCCGCCGGCCGGCTTCTTCGGCCCCCCGGCCACGTCCTGGCCGTACACGTCGAACCCCTTGATGTAGTCGCCGCCGCCGACGAACTTGATCGTCCCGGTGTGCCCGCGGATGACCTCCCCGAGCTGCTCGTCGTTGCACATGGTCGCCGAGATGATGACCTGGCAGCCCTCGTCGTAGTCGGCCACCACCGTCGCCGTGTCCGGCACGTCCCGGCCGTCGTACTCCAGGTAGATGCCGCCGGCCCCGACCACCCGGCCCGGGAACCGGACCCCCATCGCGGCGATCAGGTGGGTCGTCTGGTGGACGAACAGGTCGGTGAACATGCCCCCGCCGAACGGCCAGTAGCACCGCCACTGGGCCCACACCGCCCGGTCGAACGGCATCTCCTTCGGGTTCGGGCCGAGCGGCTCGCCGTCGACGCTCTTGAAGGCGTGCCCGAGCCACATGTCCCAGTCGATCGTCTTCGGGGTCATGTCCTTGCGGAGCGGGTAGTACCGCCACTGGCCGACCGAGCTGTTCCGGTAGTAGCTGGTCTGGCCCTGGAGGACGTGGCCGATGTTCCCGGCCGCGATGTACTCGTGGGCCGCCCGCCAGACCGGGTCGGCCATCGACTGCACGCCGACGGTGACGACCTTGTTCAGCTTCTGGGCGGCGTCGACCACGGCGATCGCCTCGGCGATCGTCTTGGTCATCGGCTTCTCCATGTACACGTCCTTGCCGGCCTGCATGGCGTCGATCGCCATCTTCGCGTGCCAGTGGTCCGGGGTGGCGATGCACACCAGGTCCACGTCCTTCTGGTCGAGAATCTTCCGGTAGTCCTTGGTGACGTGGTCCTTGTCGCTGGCGTCGATGTTACACCGCTTGGCCGACGGGTAGAGCCCCCGGCCCTTCTTGCTGCCCAGCTCCTGGTCCCCGTCCCACACGTCGTTGACGGCCACCGGCTTGACCGGCAGCCCCTTCTGCTGCATCTCCAGGATCACGTCGATGTGCTGCTGGCACCGGCCGCCGACCCCGAGGAAGGCGACCCGCAGGGCCTCGTTGGCGGCCGCCACGTTGGCGTAGCTCTTGGCCGGCAGGGCCATCGCGGCCCCGGCCGCCGCCCCGGTCGCCAGGAACGACCGGCGGTTCACCGACTTCTTCGACATGGGAGGGAACTCCGAGGGGGGATTGAAGATTGTTGATTTACGATTGGAGATTTCGGCCGAACCCCTGCTTTCAATCCTCAATCATAAATCGAAAATCACAAATCTACAGGGTCACTTCTTCTTCTGCTCGAACAGCCAGGCCCAGAGGTCCGTCTCGCCGTAGG
This sequence comes from Gemmataceae bacterium, assembly GCA_019747655.1. GTDB lineage: Bacteria > Planctomycetota > Planctomycetia > Gemmatales > Gemmataceae > Urbifossiella. The sequence continues at coordinate 1,830 of JAIEQO010000011.1, forward strand.
CCTTGTCCCAACTGTTGTGGCCGACGCCCTTGTACTCGGTGTACTTCGGCTTCCCGCCGGACTCCCTCAGGGCCGCGACGAGGTCCCGGGAGAACTTGACCGGGACGGCCGAGTCCTGGTCCCCGTGGAACACCCAGGTCGGGATGTCCTTGATCTTTCCGGCGACCTCCGGGTAGGCCTTGGGGCCGCCCGAGACGCCGCCGCAGACCGGGACGATCGCGGCCCACTTGTCCGGGTGGGCGGCGGCGATGCTCCAGGTCCCGAACCCGCCCATCGACAGGCCGGTCAGGTAGACCCGCTTGGGGTCGGTCTTGTACGCCCTCGCCACCTCGTCCAGGATGGCCAGGGCCCGCTTGCCGTCGTCGCGGTCGGCCTGCCAGGTCCGCTTCTCGGACTGCGGGATGACGACGATCGCCGGGAACGTCTTCTCCCGCTTCTTGACCGCCGGCCCGATCCCGACCTCGGCCGGCATCTTCCCGCTCTTGTCCCCCTTCGTCTCCCCGGACCCGTGGAGGAACAGGACGACCGGGACCGCCTTCGTCCCGTCGTAGCCGCGCGGGACGAAGACGACGTAGGGCGACTCGGTCCCGTCGGCGTTCTTGAACGTCTTGTTGACGAACCCGGTCTGGGCCTTGTCGTCGGCGGCGGCGAGCCCGGCGGCGGCGAGGACCGCGGCGGCGAGGGCGCCGAGGCGGAGTGAGGACATGCGGCAGCTCCGGCGGAGAGGGGCCGAGGGGCTTGCCGGACATCGTATCAGAGCCCGCCCCGGGCCGCCAGCTACCCGGTTCCGAGTTTGGAGTTTCGAGTTTGGAGTTGGACGGTTGCGGGGACGTGGCAATCGGGATCGGACGGTAAGCTGTGTCGGGTGGGTCGAGCGGGCCGTCCGCGGTCCGCTCGACCCACCCGACGAGACCGGGCTACCCCCGCCGGAACGCGAAGAACTCCCGCCTGGCCGGGCCGTTCCACGGCGAGTCCACGACCCGCTCGGCCGTCAGCCCGCTCAGCCCGGCCAGCCGGAGCAGCGCCTCCCGGTTCACCTCGACCGCGTACCGGCTGCCGGCGTGGCGTTGCACCAGCGGCGAGGTGAAGGCATCGGCAAAGACGAACCCGCCCGGGGCCAAGAGCCGGGCCGCCTCGGCCAGCAGCAGCGCCGTCTCGTCCGGGTAGGTGTGGGTGAAGACGCTGAAGAAGGTGATCGCGTCGAACCGTTCGCCCCGGACGGGAACGGTCGTCATGCCGTTGACCGCGAACCGGAAGTTCGGCCGGCGGTAACGGCCCTTGCAGAACGCCACGGCCTCCGGGGCGAGGTCGGTCCCGAAGTACGCTCCCCGGTCGGACAGGAACCGCTCGGCGGCCGTGGCCAACAGCCCGGTCCCGCAGCCCACGTCCAGGATGCGGCCGTCCGGCGTCAGCCCCCGGTCGGTCAGGAGCTGGAGCTTGACCGGGGCGAGCCGCTCGAACTCGGCCCTCGACGGCGGCCCGGACGCCGTCCAGAAGTCCCGGTTCAGGTCGGCCCGGCCGTAGATGTCGTGGTAGTTGAACCCGCCGTCCAGCGGGTGGGAGACGGCCAGGTCGAGGACGGCCGGGGGGCCGACCGGCTCGAAGTCCGGGCCGCCCTTTTGGGCCAGGGCGAACGTCGCCCGGTAGTCGCCCAGTGCGGCCGGGGCCGGGAAGGTGAACCGGCGGGCCAACTCCTCGCCGGGCCAAAGCGGGCGGGGCAGGGGGGCGAAGCCGTCCGCGGCGGCGACCGGCTCGCCGGCGTAGGACCGCCACGCCAGCCGGACCCCGACCGGGCACGGGCCGTTCGGCCCGACCGCTCGGGGGCTGTGGTTGGTGACGCTCAGGGCGACCTCGAACGCCCGCCCGGCCTCGAGCGGCGGGAGCGCCCGGACCGGGCGGACGGCGGCCCGCAGGTCGGCCGGCGGGAACGGCCCGGCGTGATGGACCGGGGCGAGGCCGCGGAGGACGGCCCGGGCCCGCCGGGCGACCGGCCGGAGGGCGGGCGGGACGAGGCTCCGGAGCAGGTTCATCGGCGGACCCCAGGCGGCGGCGAGACCGTGGGGAGTGAAGATAGGGCGATTCGGCGGGCGGTGTCAATTCGGGTTGGGCGGGGTGTGCGGACCCCACCCCCTATCCCCCTCCCCCGCAGGGGGAGGGGGGACCGGAGGAAAGACGCAGACCCCACCCCCCGGCCCCCTCCCCGCAACGGAGAGGGGGAGCAGGAGGGGCGGCTTGGTCCCCCCCTCTCCCTGTGGGGGAGGGGGTTAGGGGGAGGGGTCTCTTCCGGCCGGGGGGTGGGGTCTCTTCTCTACCCCACATAGACCCCGCCCGGGAGGGCGAACGCGGTCAGCGACAGCGACGGGCCGCCCCCGCCGGTCAGCCGGGCCCCGGAGTAGACCGACACCCGCCCGCCGCCCGTCCCGACCGCCAGGTCCCCCCGGCCGTCCCCGTCGGCGTCCGTCACCGCCACCCGGGACCCGGCCCGCTGGTTCGGGTCGGCGGCGAAGAAGTCGGCCACCGACCGCGGCCCCCGCCCGGCCGCCAGGTCCCGCCCGCTCATCACCCGCACCCGCGGGCCGCCGCCCAGCCCCGACCCGGCGACCACCTCGGCGTACCCGTCCCCGTCGATGTCCCCGGCCGCCAGGAACAGCCCGGTCCGGGTGGACGGGTCGAGGGCGAAGAAGTCGTTGGCCAGCAGCTGCGGGCTGCCGGCCGCGACCGATTGGCCGTCGTACAGCGTCACCCGCGGCCCGCCCCCCTCCCCGGGGGCGACGATCAGGTCGTCGTGGCCGTCCCGGTTCACGTCCCCGACGGCCAGCCGCAGGCCGCCCCGGAAGTCCGGGTACGGCAGCCCGAAGAAGTCGCCGACGAACTTCCGGAAGGTGCCCCCGCCGGCCGTCCAGATTTGCACCCGCGGGCCGCCGCCGGCCCCCGGCCCGATCACCACCTCGGCCCGGCCGTCCCCGTCGATGTCCCCGGCCGCCACCTCGGCCGCCCCGGCGAACCCCTCGAACGGCGGCACGTCGAACATCAGGGCCTCGGTCCGCCCGTCCCAGATGCGGACCCGGGCGGTGATCCCGCCGCCCGAGCCGACGATCACGTCCGGGGTGCCGTCCCCGTTCACGTCCCCGCGGGCCACCCGGGCCCCCGCGGTGTAGCCCCCGCCGAACGGGGTGATGGTGAACTGGAGCGAGCCGTCCGACCGGATGACGGGGACGGTGGTGGTGACACCCGGGACCGGGTCGGCGGCGGCCACGATGGCGGTCGGCAGGACCGGGACGGCCCCGGCCGGCGGGGTGCCGGGGGTGGCCGCCGGGCCGGGGGCGTTGACCA
>JAIEQO010000804.1 GCA_019747655.1 Gemmataceae bacterium
TTCGTCACCCCGGACGGCCGGCGGAGCGTGTTCAAGGCCGACCCGTGGCCGGCCCCGTTCCACCTCGGCCGGGCCCTACTCGGGGCCCACTACCTGACCCCCGGCGACAAGCTGCGGGTGGCCTACGGGCTGGCCGCAATGCTGCGGGCCCCGGCCGACATCGACCCGCCGCTGTTGCCGTGGCTGGAGGCCCACCGCCAGAACCGGCGGACGATCGACCGGTTCTGGGGCGTGGTGCTGGTCAGCGCCCTGAACGAGACGGTCGACCGGGTCGGCCTGAAGTACGCCCGGAAGGTGTTCCGGGACGGGTTCGTCCGCCACCGGGACGGGTTCGTGGTCCACGTCCCGGCGGTCCCGCTCGGCCGGCTGTACGGCGACGAGCTGCGGGGCTGGCTGGCCCGGCACGGGGTCGAGGTGCGGGAGGGGGCGGGGGTCCGGGAATTGAAGATTGAAGATTTGCGATTGACGATTGAAGGCAGCGGTCCCGCACCCGGGCCAGAGTTTCAATCGCAAATCACAAATCTGAAATCTTCAATCTCCCACGCGACCCTCCGCGACGGCTCCTCCCTCACCGCCGACTGGTACGTCCTGGCCGTCCCGTTCGACCGGGTGGCGGACCTGCTGCCGGCGGAGGTGGCGGCGGACCCGTACTTTGCCGGGGCGAAGGAGCTGGCCGCGTCGCCGATCACCAGCGTCCACCTGTGGTACGACCGGCCGGCGATGGACCTGCCGCACGCCGTCCTGATCGACGGCCTCGGGCAGTGGCTGTTCAACCGCGGCGAGGTGGCCCCGGGCGAGTTCTACGTGCAGGTGGTGGTCAGCGCCGCCCGGGGGTTCCGCGAGGGCGGCCGGGACGAAGTCGTCCGGCGGGTGGCCGCCGAGCTGGCCCGGCTGTTCCCCCTGGGTAAGGGGGCGAATCTGATCCGGTCGAAGGTGGTGACGGAACACGCCGCGACGTTCAGCGCCGTCCCGGGGGTGGACCGGTGGCGGCCGGCCCAGGGGTCGCCGGTCCCGAACCTGGTCGTGGCCGGGGACTGGACGGCGACCGGCTGGCCGGCGACGATGGAGGGGGCGGTGCGGAGCGGGTATCTGGCGGCCGAGGCGGTGCTGGCCCGGGCCGGCCGGCCGGGGCGGGTCGTGCGGCCGGATTTGGGCGGATGAAGCCTCGGGGCGGCCGGCCGGTTATAATCCCTGGGTGCCGGTCCGGCGGCGGGCCGGGTCCGAAATCGGACGGGGGCGTCTTCATGAACCGGCTCGGGGTCGGGATCGGACTGCTGGCGGTTCTGGCGTCCGCGGCCGGGGCCGCGTCCCCCGACCCGAAGGACCTGGCCATCCCGTCCCGGGAGCTGGAGAAGGCCCGGGTGCTGGCCCGGGACCTCGGCAGCGACCTCTTCCGCGACCGGGAGCGGGCCGAGCGGGAGCTGGCCGCGATGGGCCGGCTGGCCCGGCCGGTCCTGGCCGAGGTGGCCGCCGCCGACCCGAGCCCGGAGGTCCGCAGCCGGGTCGCCCGGCTGTTGCCCCGGGCCGAGGCGGCCGACCTCCAGGCCCGGGTGGACACGTTCCTGGCCGACGCCGACGGCAAGTTCCGCCACGACCTGCCCGGGCTCGACCTGTTCCGCAAGCACGTCGGGGACGACCCGGCCGCCCGCGGGCTGTACGTCGAGGTGCTCAAGACGCCGGCCAACTTGGCCCTGTTGGCGTCCGCCGACGGGGCCGGGGCCGACGGCGGGAAGGCGGTCGCCGACCGGCGAATGGGGCTGTTCCTCCAGCAGAACCCGGGGGCGTTTAACCGGTTCGGCGGGGCCGTCCCGGGGGTCCCCCGGCAGCCGGCCCTGGCCGACATCGCCGCCCTGCTGGTGGCCGAGTCGGTCGTCCCGGCCGACGACATCCCCCGGCCCGGGCCGTTCGGGACGATCGGCGGGGCCTACTTCCTGTCCACCCCGGCGGCGGCGGCCGCGGCCGCCAACCCGGCCGGCAACCCCCACGGCCCGCCGTTCGTCAAGGTGGTGGCCCGGTGGATGGACACCCGGACGGCCCCGGCCGACCTGGACCAGGTCGGGTGGGTGGCCCAGAACATGAAGCAGTTCCCGGAGTCGACCCGGCTGTTGCGGCGGGTGGTCACCACCCCCGGGGTGCAGGGGTGGGCCCGGGCCCAGGCGGTCGGGTTCCTGGTCGCGCGGAACAAGGCGGACGAGCGAGCGTTCCTCCGGTCGCTGCTCAACGACGACACCCAGGCGGTGACCGTCTGGCTGGGGAACAACCCCCAGGGCGGGGCGGTCAACCAGGCCACCTGCCAGCTCCGCGACCTGGCCCTGGGCGTCCTCATCCTGTTGGACGAGGGCGACCTGAAGGCCTACGGGTTCGAGGTCCAGCCGGGCGGGATCGCCAACCTGATGAACATCGGCAACGGGCAGGTCAGCTTCGCGTTCACGTCGGACGACAAGCGGGAGGCCGGGCACAAGAAGTGGGCGGCCGAGCAGGCCAAGAAGGCCGGGGCCGCCCCGCCGACCCCGATCGGCCCGCCCCGCCCGGTCGAGCGGAAGTAGGTGAGTAGCGGACCCGGGCCTGTCGGCCCGGGCTACGATGTCGCGGCCCTTCGGGCCTCCAAACCACCGGCCCGGAGGGCTGAAGGCCCGTGACGCCATAGCCCGGGGCGACAGCCCCGGGTCCTTCACACGCCGTTGCGGATCGCGGTGGACGACACATCCGCCCGGAAGTCCGCCTCACTCAGCGGCACGAACAGCCCGCGGAACTCGTCCGCCAGACCGGCCCCGTCCCACACCCGGAACGCCCCGGCCGGCCCGACCCGCCCGCCGACCACCACCCGGCACCCACCGGCCAGCAACTCCGCCAACACCGCGTCCCGGGCGGCCGGGTCGCCACCGCAGTACCGCGGGTCGATGAGCCGCTCGGCCGTGTCGTAGCCGAGGACGAACGCCGTCCCGGGGAAGAGCCGGGCCTTCTCGGCAAAGGTCGGGGCGGCCGTCACCCACACCGGCCCGACGCCGCGGAACTGGGCGACCCGCCGGGCCACCTCCCCGTCATCGAGCGGCGGCTTGTCGACGTTCGCCCGGCTCAGCTCGAACGCCACCGGCAGCCCGAGGTGCCGCCCGGCGGCCGCGGCGAGGGCGAGGTGGCCGCGGTGGAGCGGGTTGAACGACCCGGGCAGCAGCGCCTTCGGCAATGACGAATGCCCCACCAATGACCCACCAATGACGAAGGAAGACGACGGCGGGCCGGTGTCCTCCTTCGTCATTGGTGGGTCATTGGTCATTAGACATTCCCCGCCCACGGCGGGGCGACCACCTGCCGGTTGGCGGCCAGGGCCCGGGCCGACACCTGCAACACCCGCAGGAACCCCTCGCTGTCGGCGTGGTCGAACTCGCCGACCGCCTCCATGCTGGCGTTCGACTCGCTGTAGAGCTGGTGCGGCACGTCGGCGGCCGCCGCGAACTCGGCCCGGCCCTTGTACAGCGTCAGGGTGATCGTCCCGGTGGCCAGGGCCGTCACCGGCTTCACGGCTTCGCGGGCCATGTGGGTGCCGAGGTCGAACCCGTACCCCTGGTACACCTGCTTGGCCACGAACGGCGACAGGGCGTCGAACAGCTCCCGGCCGCGGCGGTCCAGCACGAGTTGCAGCAGGTAGGCGTAGGCGGTGCCGAGGACCTCCATCCCCGGGGCCTCGTACACCCCCCGGCTCTTGATCCCGACGAACCGGTTCTCGACCAGGTGGGTGGCAATCCCGACGGCGTGCTTGCCGCCGATGCGGTTGGCCTCGGTGATGGCCTCGAACGGCGTGGTCTTCTTGCCGTTGACGGCGACCGGCCGCCCCTCCTCGAAGCGGACCGAGACTTCCTCCGGCTTGTCCGGGGCGTCCTTCGGCAAGACGCCCATGCCCGGGGTGACGAACCACGGCGGGGTGTCGAGGTGTTCGAGCTTGCCGGCCTCGTGGGTCAGCCCGAGGAGGTTGGCGTCGGTCGAGTACGGGGCCTGTTTGCTGGCCTTGATCGGCAGCTTGTGTTTTTCGCAGTAGTCGATCATCTCCGACCGGCCGCGGAACCGGGCCAGGAAGGCGGGGTCCCGCCACGGGGCGTAAACGGCGAAGTCCGGGGCCAGCATGTTCGTGCAGAGCTGGAACCGGACCTGGTCGTTGCCGCGTCCCGTCGCCCCGTGGGACAGGACGGCGATGCCCCGGTCCCGCATCGCGGGGACCATCCCGGCGACGATGACGTGCCGGCCGATGCCGGTCGTATTCCAGTACGCCCCCTCGTACCGGGCCTGGAACTGAACCCCCTCGACGCCGGCCGCGGCGATCATGTCGTGCAGCGGGATGGCGACGTAGTCGGCCGCCCCGCAGGCCCGCATCCGTCGGCCGACTTCGGCGAAGTCGGTCTCGTCCGGCTGGGCGATGTCGGCGGTGAACGCGACGACCGTGACCCCGTGCTCGGTCAGCCATTTCGTGACGGTACACGAGTCGAGCCCGCCGGACGCGGCGAACGCGACCGTCTTCCCCTTGAGATCGGCAACGGTGGTCATAAGGCAGAATCCCGGGTCGGTGCGGTAGCGCCGGGTATACATACCAGGGGTTGTCACCCCTGGCTACCGGCGGTCGCCCCTCCGGGGCTCCGAAGACCCGAGCCGCGGAGCGGCGACCGCCGGTAGCCAGGGGCGAGAGCCCCTGGCACAGGCAGATGCTCGTCATCCCCCGCACGATCCTCGATGCCGTCGTCGCCCACGCCCGGGCCGAGTCGCCCCACGAGTGCTGCGGGCTGCTCGCCGGCGTCCCCGGCCGGGTGACGCACCACTTCCCCTTGCGGAACGACCTCGCCAGCCCCTCCGAGTTCTTGACCAACGCCCGCGACCTGCTCGACGCCATGAAGGCCGCCCGGCTCGCCGGCGTCGAGGTGCTGGCCTTCTACCACTCGCACCCGACGGCCGTCCCGGTCCCGAGCCGCAAAGACCTGGAGCGGAACTACTGGGGCGAGAGCATGGTTCACCTGATCGTCGGGCTGGCCGGCCCCGAGCCCGAGGTCCGGGCGTGGTGGCTCGGGGAAGCCGACTACCGCCCGGCCGACTGGGCGGTGGTGGATGAGTAGCCCGTCGCCGCCAGGGCCCCCCTGGGACCGCGGCCGTCCCGGCCGCTCTTCGGCAAGCCCCGAAGAGCGGCCGGG
>JAIEQO010000459.1 GCA_019747655.1 Gemmataceae bacterium
CGGGCTGGCCGCCCCCGGCGGGTGCGAGACCCTCACCCTCCGCCGGCCGGCCGCCGACCCGTCCCCCGCGAACACCCCGGCCGCCCCCAACCGCGACGACGGGGTCGTCCCGGCCTCGGCGACCTCCGCCGCCCCCGGCCTGCACGCCACCCGCCGCGGCCACTACGTCTTCTACCACGACTTCCCACTCAACCCGGCCGACCCGCTGTTGGTCGAGCTGGACGCCCTGCCGGACCAGGTGTACGGCGAACTCGGCCTGCCGCCGACCACCCGGGTCATCCAGGTGTTCCTGTTCGACACCCGGGAGCGGTACGAGCGGTACCTGGCCGTCCAGTACAAGGGGAACCTGACCCCCCGGCCGGCGTACTTCGTGGCCGACCCGCGGGTCGGCGGGCCGGACGAGCTGAAGGTGTTCACCTGGATGGGCGACCGGCTCCGGGCCGACCTCCGGCACGAGCTGACCCACGCCCTGTTGCACGGCGTCCTCAAGGACGTGCCCCTGTGGCTGGACGAGGGGCTGGCCGGGTACTTCGAGCTGCCCCCGGACCAGGCCGGGGTCAACCCGCAGCACCTGGACCACCTCCGCCGCGGGCCGTTCCAGCCGAACCTGGCCCGGCTCGAAGGGCTGGAGGACGTGCCCGACATGCAGCGGCCGGAGTACCGGGAGGCGTGGGCCTGGGTCCACCTGCTGCTCCGCGGCGACCCGGCCGGCGGGGCCGTCCTGCGGGACTACCTCCAGGCCCTGCGGACGACCAAGAAGCCGGGGCCGCTGTCGCCGCGGCTGCGGGAGGTCTACCCGGACCCCGAGCAGGCCCTGGCCGACCACCTCTACCGGGTTCCACTCCCGGCCGCCCGACCGCGGTAGCACCGAGTTTCGAGTTTGAAGTTTCGAGTTTCGAGTGAACCGGCCGGCGGCTTGAAACCCTGGCGCGGAACCGGAAACTAAACCCCCGATCACCTCGGGGGCGGGCCGGGCATGGCGAACGTGCTGGTGGGGGCGACGGGGAGCGTGGCCGCGGTCCGGGTTCCGGCCCTGGCCGACGCCCTGGCCGCCGACGGGCACGCGGTCAAGGTGGTGACCACGGCCGCGGCCCTCTACTTCTTCGATCCGGCGGATGTCAGACCCCTCCCCCCGGCCCCCACCCCCGCGGGGGGAGGGGGAGAAAGGCCCGAGCCGTCTTCCCCCCCTCCCCCCGCGGGGGAGGGGGCCGGGGGGAGGGGTCTCCTCGACTCCACCACGGTCATCACCGACGCCGACGAGTGGCCCGGCCGCTCGTCCGGCCGCCGGTACGCCCCCGGCGACCCGGTCGTCCACGTCCAGCTCCGCGACTGGGCCGACCTGTTCGTCCTCGCCCCGCTCGACGCCAACACCCTGGCCAAGCTGGCCGTCGGGCTGTGCGACAACTGCCTGACGTGCGTCTGGCGGGCCTGGGACCCGGCCAAGCCGGTCGTCCTGGCCCCGGCCATGAACACCCGGATGTGGGACCACCCGTTCACCCGCCGGCACCTCCGGGCGGTGGCCGCCGACTGGGGGGCCGGGCACGTCCCGGGGCACCTCGACGCCCCCGACCTGATCGCCCAGATCAACGCCCGGGCGAAGGGGCTGCGGGTCGTCCCGCCGGTCGAGAAGCGGCTGGCCTGCGGGGACGTGGGGGTCGGCGGGCTGGCCGAGGTGGCCGCCATCACCGCCGCCGCCCGGGACCTGTTGGCCGGCCGCTGACCCCTTCCCGCCGGCCCCCCCGGGCCTTACCTTCTACCCCCGACACCCGCCCGCCCCGGGCGGGACCCGGAGGGCACCCGATGAAGGCGGTTCGCGCGGTCGTGCTCGGCGCCCTGGTGGTCGCGGTCGCCGGCCCCGGCCGGGCCGACGACAAGAAGGACGAGAAGGACTACGCCAAGAAACTGCTCGGGAAGTGGGAGATCACCAAGGCCGGGAACCCGAACGGGGCCCAGGCCGGCTCCATCCTGGAGTTCCTGAAGGACGGCAAGTACCGGGAGGTGATCGTCGGCAAGGACGGCCAGAAGCAGGCCGGGCCGGGGTCGTACCGGATCGAGAAGGACAAGGTGGTCATCAAGACCGGGCCGGAGGGGCAGGAGTTCGAGGAGGCCCTGGCCATCACCAAGCTGACCGACGACGCGATGGAGCTGACCGACAAGGACGGCGGGGTGGACGTGCTCAAGCGGGTCAAGGACAAGGACAAGAAGGACGAGAAGAAGGACAAGTAGGCTCGGGCCCGGGGGCGGGCCACTACCCGCCGGCCGCCCCCGGGCTTACCATCTACCCCGGCCCGCCCGCCCCGGGCGGGGACCCGGAGGATACCCGATGAAGGCGGTTTGCGCGGTGGCGGTCGGGCTGCTGGCGGTCCTGGCGGCCGGGCCCGGCCGGGCCGACGACAAGAAGGACGACAAGAAGGACTACGCCAAGGAGATCCTCGGGCGGTGGGAGATCACCAAGGCCGGGAACCCGAACGGGGCCCAGGCCGGCTCGATCCTCGAGTACGGCAAGGACGGGAAGTTCAAGGCGGTGGTCAAGGTCGGGGACCAGGAGTTCACCGTCACCGGGACCCACAAGGTCGAGAAGGACAAGGTGACGCACAAGTTCGAGGTCATGGGCAACGAGGTCGAGGAGACCCTGACCATCAGCAAGCTTACGGCCGACGCCCTGGAGCTGACCGACAAGGACGGCGGGGTGGACGTGTGCAAGCGGCTGAAGGAGAAGGAGAAGAAGGACGACTGACCGCCGGGACGGCGGTGGACGGGCGGCCACTTCGTACCGGGGGGCCGCCCGCCTACCATCACCCGACCCGGGCCGCGTGGCCGCCCGGGCACGCACCGGAGGACGCGGTATGAAGCGGCTGTTCGCCGTCGGGCTCGGGCTGGCGGTCGTCGGGCTGGCCGGGCCCGGCCGGGCCGACGACAAGGACGACAACGCCAAGAAGATCGTCGGCAAGTGGGAGGTCGCCAAGGCCGGGGGCGACCTGCCGGCCGGGAGCACCGTCGAGTTCACCAAGGACGGGAAGATCACGGCCGTGGTCAAGGCCGACGGCCAGGAGCTGAAGATCGAGGGGACTTACAAGGTCGAGAAGGACAAGCTGACGGTCAAGCTCAAGCTCGGCGACCAGGAGATCGACGAGACGGCCACCATCAAGAAGCTGACCGACGACGCCCTCCACCTGGAGGACAAGGACAAGAAGGTGGACGAGTTCAAGAAGGTGAAGTAGCCGCACGTCCGGAGCCCGCCCGCCGCGGCGGGCGGGCTCCGCCCCTCACGCGCTCCGCCGCTCCGGGACGAAGGTGCTCACCTCCGCGTCGTCCCGCAGTCCGTGCCGGCCCAGCTCCTTCAGCGCCGTCCCGGCGATGCTCCGGCCGATGCTGATCGACGCCGTCGCCGCCGGGGACGGGGCGTTCAGGACGTGGACCATCCGGTCGGCCTGCCGGACCACGAAGTCGTCCACCAGCTTCCCGTCCGGGGCCACCGCCTGGGCCCGGACGCCGGCCCCGGCCGGCACCAGGTCCGCGAACTTCACCTCCGGGATCAGCTTCCGCAGGGCGTGCCAGAACGCCCGCCGGCTGGCCGACCGGTAGATTTCCCCGAAACCGGTGTACCAGAACTTCCTGGCCATCTTCCAGAACCCGCCGTACCGGGCCATCTCCAGCAGGTCCGGCAGGCTCACGTCCCGCAGCCGGTAGCCGTGCCGGCGGAAGGCCAGGACGGCGTTCGGCCCGCACTCCACCCCGCCGCCGATCATCCGGGTGAAGTGGACCCCGAGGAACGGCAACCGCGGATCCGGGACCGGGTAGATCAGGTGCCGGCACAACCCTTCGGCGTGCGGCTTCAGCTCGTAGTATTCGCCCCGGAACGGGACGATCTGCACACCGGGGTCGACCCCGCAGAGCTTCGCTACCCGGTCCGAGTGGAGCCCGCCGCAGTTGACCAGGAGCTTGGCCCGGACCGGCCCGGCGGTGGTCTCGACCGTCAGGCCGTCGGGCTCCCGCTTGCAGCCGACGAAGGCAGTCGAGGTGAGCACCCGGCCGCCGGTCGCCGCGATCTTGCGGACGTAGACCTCGGACACGGCCTTGTAGTTGACGATCCCCGTCTGCGGCACCCGCAGCCCGGCCACCCCGGCGACGTGCGGCTCGATCTCGCGGAGCTGGTCGGGCGTGAGCCGTTGCAGCCCGGCCAGCCCGTTCGCCAGCCCCCGCCGCTCGATCTCGGCCAGGGCCGGCAGCTCGGCCTCGCTGGTGGCCACCACCACCTTGCCGCACCGCTCGTGCGGGATGCCGTTGTCGGCGCAGAACCGGTACATCCGCTCGCGGCCGTCGGCACAGTTCCGAGCTTTGGCCGACCCCGGCTTGTAGTACAGGCCGGAGTGGATGACGCCACTGTTGTGACCGGTCTGGTGGCGGGCAACCCCCGGCTCGGCCTCGACCACCGTGACGGCGACGCCGGCCCCGGCCAGGGCCGTCCCGGTCCCCAGCCCGACGATCCCGCCGCCGACGATCAGCACGTCCGTCGAGTCCATCCGGGAGACTCCGAGGAAAGAAGAGCCGCACGATAAAAGCCGAGATCAAGAGCGATCAAAAATTACGATCGATCGGGTTTCTGATCGGTGTTCATCGTGCGGCTCCTGTCTTCGGCCAACTGACACCGGGCCACGGCGTCCGCGAGGTCGTCCGCCACACACGCCAGGTTCAGGGCCGCCCGGTTCAGGCCGTCGGCGTCGATCTCGTTCCCGTAGCCGGTCCGCACGAGGACCGTTTTCGCCCCGACGGCGGCTCCGGCCTCCAGGTCGCTGACCCGGTCGCCGACCATCCACGAGCGTTCCAGGTCGAGGTTCAGGTCGGCGGCCGCCCGGCGGAGCATCCCGGGCTTCGGCTTGCGGCAGTCGCACGGGCCGCGGTACGCCGCGACCTCGCCGTCCGGGTGGTGCGGGCAGTGGTAGAAGGCGTCGATCCGGCCACCGTGCTCGGCCAGCAGCTCACCGATGTGGGCGTGGACGACCGGGACCGACTCGTCGGTGAAGAACCCGCGGGCGACCCCGCCCTGGTTGGTGACGACGACGACGACCCAGCCGGCCCGGTTCAGGGCGGCGACGGCCCCGGCCGACCCGGGGACGAGCCGGACCCGGTCGACCGAGCCGACGTAGTGGCCGTCCTCGATGACGACGCCGTCGCGGT
>JAIEQO010000014.1 GCA_019747655.1 Gemmataceae bacterium
CGCCGACGGGGCCACCCCGTTCGCCGAGGTCGAACGGCTGATGGCCGCGCTGGACCGCGGGGCGGCGGTGGCCGTCGGGTCGCGGGTGGCGGCCGGGCCGGGCGTCTCCCGATCCCGCAACCTCCGCCGGGCGGCCGCCGGGTGGGTCTTCCGGCGGGCCGTCCGCGGGCTGGTCGGGGTCGGGGTGCGGGACACGCAGTGCGGGTTCAAGCTGTTCGACGGGCCGGCCGGCCGGGCCCTGTTCGCGGCCGGGACCGAGGCCGGCTACCTGTTCGACGTGGAGCTGCTGGCCCTGGCCGAGCGGGCCGGGCTGGCGGTGGCCGAGGTCCCGGTCAACTGGAGCGAGCGGCCGGGGTCGAAGGTCCGGTTCGTCCGGGACAGCCTGCGGATGTTCGCCGGGCTGTGGGGCCTCCGCCGGCGGCTCAAGGCGTTGCCGGCGGTGGTCGTGGCCCCCGCCCGCAAGGCGGCGTGACTGGCCCGGTTCACGCCCGGGCTTAACTCTGCCGCCGGCTAGAAGTTCTCGTCCTTTTCCTTTGCCCCGGATGCGGGCGTCCCTTAGCATAAGTCCCGCGGCAGGAGTGATTGCCGGGCACGCCCCCCGAGGCCGACCGTCGGCCCGCCGCCCCCCCGCCCGGCGACGTGACCAGGTTGCCCCGATGCGCACCGTGTTCGGCTTGCTGTTGGCAGCCGCGGCCGTCGCCGCGACTTCTGGCCCGGCCTCGGCCGGGACGTTCACCTTCTCGTACACCCTGGACTCCGGCGCGGTCCTGACCGGGACCATCACCGGGACGCTCGACCCGATCGACCCGGACATCGTGGTCGTCTCGGCCGTGACCGCCGCCGCCCTGGACGGCGTCCCCGGGGTGCCGACCCCGTTCGTCGACTCGTACACCGACTTCGTCTTCGGGTCGGGGTTCCCCCCGATCGTTAGCTTCAGCGGGCTCTTCATGGACATCGTCGCGGCCGACAGCTCGGCCGGGGACGACGGGTTCGCGTTCCTCTCCGATCCGAGCTTTTTCGGCGTCCCCTTGTTCGTCTCCGGAGCCACCTACGGCGAAACGCTCGAGGAGTACGACCCGGACCGGTGGACGCTGACGCCGGTCGGGACGGTGCCGGAGCCGGCCAGCCTGGCGCTGTTGGCCGCCGGCGGGCTCGGGCTGGCCGGGTACGCCCGCCGGAAGGGCCGGCGGGCGGGGTGACCCGGGCCGTCAGCGGTCCGTTCGGGACACCAGGTCGGCCGGGGCCTCGGCCTGGCCCCGCCCCTCGTACTCCCCGGGCGTCGTCGGGTACTCCACCTCGCCCCGCTGCCACCGCTTGAACTCCCGGTCCCACAGGACCGTCGCCACCGCCGTCGCCAGGTTCAGGCAGTGCCGGGTCGGGATGACGACGAACCGGTGGCAGTGCCGGTGCAGGGCCGCCGGGATGCTCCCGTCCTCCGGCCCGAACACGTACAGGGCCCGGTCCGGGTGGTCGAACGTGTGCAAGGGCTCGGCCCCGGCCCGGACCTCGACCGCCACCGGCACCGTCCCGGCCGGGAATCGGTCGAACGGGCGGTCGTGGTGGACCATCCGCACGTCCTTGTACCCCTTCATCCGCTCCTCCCGGGGGAGGCGTTCGCCCCGGGCCGGGTCGAGCGTCACCCGGTCGCCGGTGAACCAGACCTGGCTCAGCCCGTAGCACGACGCCAGCCGGACCACCATGCCGACGTTGGCCGGGTACTTCGGGTCGATCAGGGCGAC
Organism: Gemmataceae bacterium; assembly: GCA_019747655.1. Lineage (GTDB taxonomy): Bacteria > Planctomycetota > Planctomycetia > Gemmatales > Gemmataceae > Urbifossiella. Next base: position 1,740 of record JAIEQO010000014.1, read on the forward strand.
GGCCGGCGGCTCGCCGACCGGCGGGGCGTTGCGGCCCCACGTCGCGGACTCGATTTCGGCGTCCATGTCAGGGTCCCCCCGGCGGGTCGGACGGCCGGCGGAGCCGGTCCACGGGGGCAACGGACACGGATACCGGGTTGGGGTTCGCGCCGGGGAGACGACGGGCCGGGTCAAATACATCTCCTGTTCAGCGTGCCTTTCGTGCTCGTGGGCGGCCGGCGATCAGAGATATGCTTGTAGTTTGGCCACCGCCGCGGACCCCATGTTACTCGCCCGCCACCGTTGCAGTTCTTGCTTCACGTCGGGCCGTTCAAGGTCGTCCGAAAGGTTTACGATCGCCTCATCGAGTTGCGGCGTTCCCTCCAAACCCCGGAGGATCGCTACGACGACCGCAGAGGTGAGCTTGTCCGGGGGAAGGGCGAGCATGAACAGATAGCACTGTGCGGCACTCGATTCGGTCGCCAGTTCGTCGCTGGCCCAGCCCCACTCCGCTTTGGCATAAGCGGCCTTATGAATCGAGAAAGCGGTCCTGACAACATCCTTCACCAAGTTGGCGACGGTTTCCGTCAGCTTGACGTGGTGCTTCTTCAGGGCGAGGTTGAAGCCCCGGAACACGTCCGTCATGGACGCCTGCGGTTGGTTCAGGGCCGCCTCGAAGAACCGCTCAAGCAACCAGCTCGACCATTTTGGGTCGTTGCTCTGGATGTCGAACTTCTCGAAGCCGGCAACGATCTCGTTGATGTCAGTCATGGAACAGAATCCAAATGGGGGTGTCTGGCGGAAGCCTACCGTCCTTGACCCGCTCGATGATCTCGTTCATCCGGTGGTGTCCGCCGGTGATCCCGAAGCCGTCCCCGGTGGCGTTCATGTGGCCGCTCATAGGGTCTTCGGGCCTGAACCGCAACAACTCCTCGTTGCTCATCTTCTTGACCGCCTCGGCCTGTTCGGGGAAGATGCCGTGCTTCTTGCCGACGATGGCCGACTCCAAGTCCCCCGCCTTGACCTCTGCGATCTTCGGGTTCAAGTCCTCGATGGTCGGCGTCTTGGTGTTGCGGGGGGTGCCGAACGGCCTCCCCTTCGCATCCCCCTTCACCTGACGGTACAGGACACTTTCAGGCAGGAGGGCGGCCTCTTCCTTCCCCAGAGGTCTGACGAGGCTACAGAGGCCGGGCAGGCCATTGTGGACCATCACGGCGTTCCCCGTCTTCCCGACGAAGAACGTGTGGAAGTCCTCGACTTCCAAGTTGTAAAGTTCGACCAGCCCGTAGCGTGGCTCGCTGAGGGCGACGACCGGCGTGGTTCCGCCCCGGTCATTGCTCAGTAATTCGCCGGGTCGAAGGATGCCAGCCGGGACGAACGCCTGCCGGGTGATGGAGTAGATCGGGTGGCCGGGCGTGGTGGTGACGGTCAGTCCGCCGCCGAAGTGGATGTCGAAGACGACCAACCCGGTTCGCTTGATGGTGCCGAGTATCCGCTTCTCGTACAACCCGCCCTCGTACACCTTATCGGAGGGCGGCAACACAACTCGCGGGGGTGCCACCTTAGTCACGGTCGCCACGCCGCCGTCTTCGAGCTTGAACCTCATCCCCGGCTTTAGGAACTCGGCCCACGTCACGTTGCCGTCTTCGAGGACGAACTGCTGCTTGGTGGAAAAGGCGTAGCTCACTTCGGCCTTGCCGAATTCCTCCGAGAACGTGTAACCCACTCCGACTCGGACGGCGAACGTAGTAGCCCTGTGGGTCGTCCCGTTTGATGCTTGATGGCCGTTTGTGGAAGGAGATGGCTGGAGTTTAGCCCCTTCGCCGTAGATGGGCTGCGGGTGGCGAACAGAGTACCGCTCCATCGACACACCGGCGGGCCGCTGGCTCAGGCAACACATCTTGTACTTGCGGCCACTGCCGCAGGGGCAGGGGTCGTTCCGGCCAAACTGCCGTGTAGCCATTGGGGTGCCTCTGCCTTCCCCGCCGAACAGAAGAGTAGTCGCGCAGGTATGCAGGCTACTCCTGTTGCCCGCCAGGCTAACCGGTCGGTCGACCCTCCGCAATAGTCTGCGCACAAACTCCCCGCCGGGCTCCGCCGCCGACCAGCCGGCCGACGCCAGCCCCGCCCCCGCGGCTACCCGATCGCGGCCACGACCGCGTCGCCCATCTGGGTGGTGGTGCCGGTCCCGCCGAGGTCTGGCGTCTTCACCGTGCCCTCGGCCAGCACCTTCGCCACCGCGTCGCAGACGCCCTTCGCGCTGGCGGCCAGCCCGAGGTGGTCGAGCATCAGGGCCGCGCTCAGGACGGCCGCCAGCGGGTTCGCAATCCCCTTACCGGCGATGTCCGGGGCCGACCCGTGGACCGGCTCGAACATGCTCGGGAACTTCTTCGTGGGGTTGATGTTCGCGCTGCTCGCCAGCCCGATGCTGCCGGTCACGGCCGCACTCAGGTCGGTGAGGATGTCGCCGAACAGGTTGCTGGCCACCACCACGTCGAACGCCTCCGGCTTGCGGACGAAGTCCATCGCCGCCGCGTCGACCAGGAGCGACGCACTCGTCACGTCCGGGTAGTCCTTGCGGACGGCGGTGAAGGCCTCGTCCCACAGCCCGAGGCCGTACACCTGGGCGTTCGACTTGGTGATGCTGGTGAGCGTCTTGCGGGGCCGCTTGCGGGCCGCGTCGAACGCCGCCCGGAGGATGCGGTCGCACCCCCGGCGGGTGAACACCCCGGTCTGGACGGCGACCTCGTGCTCGGTCCCGGGGTACAGGTGCCCGCCGACCGGGGCGTACTCGCCCTCGGTGTTCTCCCGGTAAACGAGCATGTCGATCTGGCCGGGCGACTTCCCGGCCAGCGGGCACGGCACCCCGGCGAACAGGTAGGCCGGGCGGAGGTTGACGTACTGGTCGAACCGCCGCCGCATCGGCAGGAGCAGCTCGTGGACCGTCACCTTGTCGGGGACGGACGGGTCGCCGACCGCCCCGAACAGGATGGCGTCGTGCTTGGAGAGCGTCTCCCACCCGTCGGCCGGGAGCATTCGCCCGGTCTGCTTGTAGTAGGCGGTGGACCAGGGGAGCGTGTTCCACTTTAGTTCCGTGCGGTCGAACCGCCGGGCGGCGGCGTCGGCCGCACGGATCGCCTGGCCGATCACCTCCGGCCCGATCCCGTCGCCCCCGATCACCGCTACCGTCGGCACGACCGCCATTGCACCCATCCCCCGGACCCGGTATGCCGCCGGCAAACTCCCCCCGCCGGGCGCGAGCCGACCCCGGGCGGGGCGGCGGCGGGCCGGGGCCGGCCGGCCCGGCTTGAAGCTGGACGGCCGGCGGGGGAGACTACAGGCGGAGTAGTAGCGGGGCGCGGCCGGACCGCCCCCCGATCGACCCCGGCTGGTGTAGCCGCCCCCGGAGGCGGGTCAAGATGACGGCCGCCGCCCGAGCGAACCGCCGAGACCCCTCCCCCGTCCCCTTCCCGCAGCAGGGAGGGGG
>JAIEQO010000959.1 GCA_019747655.1 Gemmataceae bacterium
CCCCGTCCTCCCCGCCCAGCTGCGCGAACACCGCCTCGGCCGTCACCCCCGGGGGGAGCCCGACCCGCCCGACCTCCCGCCACCGGCCGGTCCGGGCGAACACCTCGGCCCGGCCGGCCCGGGCCAGCCCGCCCTCGGTCAGGGGGTCGGCGCCGGCCGGGAAGTGGCCGAGGGCGGCCGCGAAGAGCCGGTCGGCGTCGTCGAACGCCCCGTCCCAGAGCCGGAAGAACCCCTTGTACAGCCCGGTCGCCGGGTCCGGGTCGGGGCCGCACCGGGCCTCGTGGGCGGCCACCAGCTCCCGCAGCCGCTCGACCGCCACCGGGCCCTGCGGGGCCGGGGCCGGGACCGCCCGCGGGGACACCCGCCGGTGGGTCTGCCGGGCCAGCTCGCGGAACGCCTCGGCCGCCTCCTGCGGGTCGACGGCGGCGTAGGCGGCCAGCTGCTGGCCGTCGAACGCGGCCACATGCAGGAACGTCCGCCGGGCCGCCGCCGCCCCGCCCCGGTCGGCCGGGTAGCCGTCCCGGTACCGGACGTAGTCGGCCCGGGTGTACCCGGTGATGGCCGGCATCCGGGGCGGGGACGGGCCGACGCCCCGGGACCGCCCCGCCTCCCCCGGCCGGAGCCACGAGATGACCGCGGCGGCCGCCCCGGCCGTCAGCACCGGGACCAGGAAGATGGCCCAGACCTTCCGCACGGCCCGCCCCCTTACCCCAGTTCCAGGGATGTAACGCCGTACACCTTCGCGTCGGCCGCCGCCGGCCGGCCGCGGGTGTACATCCGGGCGCACCGGAACCCCTCGGCCAGCCCCAGCCGCTTGGCCAGCCGCTCGGCCGACGAGTGCCCGGCCGGGTCCGGCACGTCGACGTAGACCGGCCCGCCGACTTCCTCCGCCAGCCCGAGGAGCAGGGCCTCGGCCGCCGCGTCGTCGTCGGCGAACAGCGGCCCGACCCGGAACCCGTCCGATGCCCGCCGGGCCACCGCGTACCCGGCCAGCCGCCCCTCCTGGACCAGCCCCACGGCCGCCCCCTCTGGCTGGGCGATCCAGAGCCGTAGGAACTCGGCCCGCGGGCCGGGGAAGCACGCCCGGTCATAAGTTAGCACGTCGTCGAACGGCACCGCGTCGAGCCGGACCAGCCCGGGCGACGACCTCCCGGCGAGCGTCCCGCCGTGGCGGACGTGGTGGTACGCCGTCCGGAACCCGGACCGCTCGTAGTTCGGGACCTGGGCCATCACCCCGTCGAGCCCGACGTTGCGGCCGCCGAACCGGGCGAACCCGGCCGTCCACAGCCGCAGCCCGAGGCCCCGGCCGCGGTAGTCGGGTCGGACGATGTAATGGCCGAGGAAGCCGTAGCCGTCGCCGTACCGGACGCACGAGATGGACGCGACCGGCACCCCGGCCAGCTCGCCGAGGAGCATCCCGCCGGGGTCGGCGGCATAGAAGCACGGCCCGTCGTGCCGGCCGGGGTTCCACCCCTCGGCGTCGGCCCAGGCGCGGAACACCGCCACCTCGTCCGGCCGGGCCGGGCGGACGGTGAACGGTTCGTCGGCCTGGCACGGGTGCGAGTCGTCGGCCATCGGGCGGCTCCCGGGCTGTGGGGCCAGCACCCACGATACCCGCCGGCCGGGCCGCCGGCAACCGGCTACGGCCCGAGCCGCCACCGGGCGTCGAACCACCCCTTCGCCAGCACCTGCTGCGACACCCGCCCCTTCGCCTCCACCCGCCGCCCGACCAGGTAGTCCGGCAGGTCCAGCGGCGACCCGCCGGCGTAGTCGCTCGGCACCAGGAGGACGTACCGCTCGGGGTTGAGCGGGTTCGGGTAAACCATCGTCAGCCCGACCCCCGGGCCGCGGTACGCCTTCCCCCGGACCTCCACCCCGTCGGCCAGGAACTTCACCGGCAGCCGGTCCGCGACCTTCGCCACGACCGCGTTCTCCTTCGGCGTCCCGAACAGGACGAGGTGCTTGTCGGCGAGGTCGGCCGGGGTCACGTCCTGATCGGCCTTCCGCTCGAACCCGGTGTGCAGGACCGCCCCGCCGTCCCCCGGGCCGAACAGCCGCCCGACGGCCGCGTCCACCTGCTTCGCGGCTTCGACCCCGGGGCCGTGAACCAGGAGCACCGGGCCGTCCAGGAACACGTCCCCCACCGGGCCGGACAGCCCGTGCCGCTTCTCCACCGCCTTCGGGTCGGGCGGCCCGGCCGGGGCCCACCGGTCGCCGTCCCGGGCCAGCCGGACCGCCGCCCCCGGCTTCACCATCACCGCCGGCCCGCCGTTGACCGTCACACTCACCCCGGGCGCGTCGCCGACCAGCTCCCGGCCGAGGTCGAGCCGCAGCCGGGCGACGTTCTCGGCCGCCACCCGGACCGCCCCGCCGGGGCCGACCTCGGCCTCGACCCGGGCCGGGGCCGCCGGGTTGTCGACCGCCTCGATGTGAACCCAGTACGCCCCGTCGTACCGCAGCGAGTACGTCTTGTACACGACCCGCTTCGGGTGCGGGTCCCGCTTCTGCTTGCGGACCCACTCCCACCCCTCGGCCACCAGCTTCTTGTCGATCGTCCCGTGCCCGCCGGTCGGGTCGGTCAGCTCCCGCACCGGGTACGACCCGGGGAGCTTGGCGGCCCGGTCGCGGAGGCCGTCGGCGAACGCCCGGTTCTGCTTGAACCACCCCTCCTTCGGGGCGTCCCAGATGCACACCCCGGTGTTGGCGTAGTTGTCCAGCAGCAGGGTGGCGTCGTACCGGCCGTCGCCGGCCGGGCCGAGGTAGTTGGCCCCGCCGGTCAGCGAGTGGGCGGCGGCGAACAGGTCCGGGTGCAGGGCCGCCAGCCGGAACCCGCCGGTCCCGCCCATGCTGCTCCCGCCGACCGTCACCCGGTCCGGGTCGACGGCGTAGCGGGCCGTCACGTCCCGGACGGCGGCCACCACCGCCGCGTCGCCCATCCCGATGTACCCGTTGTTCCCCCGGCCGCACGGGCTGACCCAGATGCGGCCGTCGCCCCCGGCCCGCTTCGGGTCGTCGGACGGGGCCCCGTCCACCCACCCGGCCCGCCAGGTCAGGGCGGCCCCGCTGTGCAGGGCCACGTCGAGCGGGTAGCGCTTCGCCGGGTCGTACCCCCGGGGCAGGCGGAAGAGGTAGAAGAGGAGCTGGCCGTCGACCGGCGAGCGGAGGGTGCGGATGCCGCTGGTCTTGCCGGCGAACGGGTCGGTCCCGGCCGTGGCGTGGGACAGGAAGTAATCGGCCCCGGCCCGCCAGTTCTTGAAGTCGGTCTCGGTCAGGTGCCAGCTCAGGTACTCGGGGTCGGCGGCGATGACCCGGCGGACGCTGCGGAGGGCGTCGACCCGGAGCCGGGCCCCGTCGAGGGCCAACTGGACCGTCTCGTCCTTCGACCCGGCCAGTCGGGCGATGGCCCGCTCGTGCTCGGCGGCGGCCGCCTCGTACTCGGGCAGGAGCTTTTCGAGGGCGTCGATCCGGGCCTGGGCCCGGGGGCTGGGCGGGGCCGCCGGGGCAAGGGCGGCGAGCACCACGGCGAACACGGACGCGAGGGCGAGCGGACGGCGCATGGCGGCGATCCCGACCCGGGGCGGCAATGGTCACCCAGGCCTGTCGGCCTGGGCTACGGTGTCACGGGCCTTCGGCCCTGAAACCCGTGGTCCGGAGGGCGGAAAGCCCGACACAACAGAGCCCGGGGTGGAGCCCCGGGTCAATTTTCGGCGGGGGGACCGTCCGCGCCCCAGGACCCGGGCCGGTCAGCCGACCGGCCGGGCGTCCGGCGAGGCGAGGAGGGACCGGAGGGCGGGCAGGTCGGCCGGCTTGGTCAGGTGGTGGTCGAACCCGGCCGCCGCCGTCCGCCGGCGGTCCGCCTCCTGCCCCCACCCGGTCAGGGCGACGAGCGTCACGTCCCGGCCGCCGGGCAACTCCCGCACCCGCCGGGCCACCTCGTGCCCGTCCAGGGTCGGCATGCCGATGTCCAGGAAGGCGACCGCCGGGCGGTACGCCGCGGCCGCCGCCACCGCCTCCGGCCCGCCGTACACCACCCGCACCTCGGCCCCGAGCAGCCCCAGCAGCGTCCCCAGGCTGTCGGCCGCGTCCCGGTTGTCGTCGGCCACCAACACCCGGCGGGGAATTGGGGATTGATGATTCGTGATTGAGGATTGAAGACCCGGGTCGGCCGATCGACCGGTCGGTTTCGTGTCCGTACCCTGCGTTCCGCGTTCCGTAACGCAGGGGAGCCGGACCACGAACTCGCTCCCCCGGCCGGGGCCGTCGCTCTTGGCCTCGACCGTCCCGCCGTGCAGCTCGACCAGGCTCCTCACCAGGGTCAGGCCGATGCCGAGCCCGCCCTGGGACCGCTCGTCCGTCCGGTCCACCTGGGTGAACAGGTCGAACACCCGCGGCAGCATGTCGGCCGGGACGCCCCGGCCGGTGTCCCGGACGGCCACCCGGACGAACTCGGAACCCGGAGCGCGGAACTCGGAACCGAATGCCGAGTCGGATCGGCACTCCGGGTTCCGGGTTCCGAGTTCCGCGCTCAGGTCGATGCGCCCGCCCCGGTCGGTGTACTTGGCCGCGTTGTTCAGGAGGTTGGAGAAGACCTGGGCCAGCCGGACCGGGTCGGCGTCGAGCGTCACCGGGTCGGGCGGGAGGGAAACCGTCAGCGTGTGCCCGGCGGCGTCGATCACCGGCCGGCTCGTCTCGACCGCGGCGGCGACCACGGCCGCCAACGTGACCGGCTCCCGCCGCAGGTCGATCTTTCCCCGGGTCACCCGGGACACCTCCAGCAGGTCGTCGACCAGCCGGACGATGTGGACGACCTGCCGGTCCATCATCTCGACCGCCCGGCCGGCGGCCGGGGCCGGCAGGTCCGGCATCCGGAGCAGGTGGAGGGCGTTGCGGACCGGGGCCAGCGGGTTCCGCAGCTCGTGGGCCAGGGTCGCCAGGAACTCGTTCTTCCGCCGGTCGGCCTCCCGCAGGGCCTCGGCCGCCCGCTCGGCGGCGAGCATGTGGTCCCGAATCTGGTACTGCCGGTCGCGGGCCCGCAGGGCCGACCGGGCGGCGCTGACCAGGGCCGCCACCCGGGTCGGCCGCTCCAGCACGGTCACGTTCCCGAGCAGGTCCATGGCCCGGGCGACGGCCGCCGAGTCGGCCCCGGGCCGGGTCATGACCAGCACCGGCAGGTCGGACCACGGCGGCTGGGCGGCCAGCCAGTCGGTCAGGCCGT
>JAIEQO010000181.1 GCA_019747655.1 Gemmataceae bacterium
GGCCGACCGCCCCGGCCGGGTCGCTCCCCGTCCCGGGCGGTGCGGCGGCCGGGGCGGTGGCCGGGGTGCCGTCGGCCGCGATGATGCCACCCCAGCCGGGCCAGGGGCTGCCGATCCCGGCCCCGGTGCTGGCCGCCCGGGTGCTGGCACCCGACGGAGTCCGGGTGACGTTCTACCCCGGGACGCCGCTGGCACGGATGGCCCCGGCTGGGGCCGTCTTCGGCCTGCGGCCCGGGTACAGCTACCGGCTGGAGCTGGCCAACCTCCCGTACCACCCCCAACGGGCCCTGTACCCCGAGGTTACGGTCCACGGCGTCCTCGTCCCCCGGCCGGGGATGAAGTACATGGACTGGCCGGCCCCGCTGGCGTTCACCCCGGCGGACATCGATCGGGCGCTGGCCGGGGCCGTCATCACCAAGGTCGTCTACCTGGAGGACCCGGAGAAGGCGATCCCGTCCGAGTTCGGGCTGGCCAACCCGGTCGAGGTCCCGGCCGGGACCGAGGACGCGGCGGTCAAGGCGGCCCTGGCCAACGGCCGGCTGGTGGCCATCGTCCGGCTCGGCAACCGGGTGCCGCCGGCCGCAGAGCTGGCCGCCACCACCATCGACGGCACGATCCTGCTGCCCGGCGAGCCGTACCTGCGGGCCCCGGCCGTCCCGCCGACCGTGCCGTACTACGCCTGCAAGCTGTACGACCCGATCCTCGGCCCTAAAGGGCCGAAAGAGGAGTGCCTGGTCGACGGCGGGGACAAGGCCGACCCGCTCGGGATCGGGCCGACCGGCCGGCTCGGCGGGCTGAACCCGACCGACGTGGGGGTCGAGTATTCGACCACCGACCGGCAGGGGCGGACGGCCCGGCGGGTGACCACGTCGAACGTCGTCTGCGTCTGCGTCCCCCGGTTCGTGATCCAGCGGGCCGAGGTCGCCCCGGTGGCGTTCGACGTGCCGACGGTGTTGGCCGCCCAGCAGACGGCGGCCGGCCCCCAGGCCGTCCGGGAGCGGGCGGCGGCGATGGCCCTGGCCGGGCGGGAGAAGCCGGTCGGGCTGGCCGTCCGGGTCCGGCCGATGGCCTACGTCGGAACGACCGGGATCGGGTTCTTCATCGGGTCGAGCCGGCCGAGCGTGGTCGGGCAGGTCGAGGGGGTGGCGGTGGCGGCCGCCCTGGTCGAGCCGGAGGTGCTGACCGCGTACCCGACCCTCTGCCCGCTGACGGTGACGAAGACGGTCGAGTCGGACGGCCCGGTCGGGTCCGGGGACGTGGTGACCTTCACCATCCGGTACGTCAACACCGGGCCGAAGCCGATCTCGGACCTGGTGGTTAGCGACAGCCTGAGCGGCCGGCTGGAGTACGTCCCCGGGTCGCAGCAGACGGACCGGGCGGCGAACTTTTCGGCGTCGGCCAACGAGGCCGGATCGGTGGTCGTCCGGTGGGAGCTGCCGGGGGTGCTGTTGCCGGGCCAGGGCGGGGTGGTGAAGTTCCGGGCCAAGGTACGATAACCGCCGCCGCACAGGCAGGAATGCCTGTGCCACCAGGGATACATAGTTTGGTGGTACAGGCATTCCTGCCTGTGCTGGGGTAGTATCGGGGCCGGGGACCGGGTATCCGACGCCGGGGGCCGGTGCGCCCCCGGTTTTACGTTTGGTTCGGCCGGTGCCGCCGGGTTTGCGCCGGCCTCAAGGCGTTGGGCAAAAACGAACGCCCAAGTATTCCGGTAATTCGGGGGAATCCGTTAGCCACCGCTGGCCACCCCGTATACAGTGTCCGGTGTCGCCGACGACCGGGTGCTCTCCTTCTAACACCCTCCGGGAGTTGACGTGATGTCCGCCGTGAACGCCGTGTTGAACCGCGATCGTGACGAGGTCCGCATCCCCAGCCCGCACGGCGGGGCGCTGCTGTCGTACCTGACCCAACGGGGGTTGAAGGCGAGCATGCGGACCGACCGGGCCGGCGACCTGATCGTCCTGGCCGGGGAGCCGGACATGGGGCGGGTGGCGTCGATCCTGGCCGACTGGAAGCGGCGGGCGGCCCAGGCCGCGGCCGCCAACGAGGGCGCCCCGCAGGCGGTGTAAGTTGCCCGGAACGCGACGGGGGCACGCCAGATGGCGTGCCCCCGGTTCGTTTCGGTGGCCGTGTGAGGGCCGATCGGGCTACCGCATCCAGCCCGGGGCCCGGGCCGGCCCCTCGTCCGCGGGCGGGGCCGGCGGCACCACCTTCGACATCAGCTTCCCGGTCAGCCGGTTGCTCCGGAACAGCGGCGGGAGGGGAGCGGCTTGGGCCCGCTTCTCCGCCTGCGGCCGGACGTACCGGGGCACCTTCGTCCGCTCCGGCCGCGGCTCCTTGACCTTCGGGGCGGCCTGCGGGGCCGGCTCCGGCGCAACGACCTCGGGCACCGGGGCGGCGACCTGGGCGACCGGCGCGGGGGCGGGTATGGCCGCCGGCGTGGCGGCCGCCACCTTTTCGGCCCGCTTGGCGGCCTTCTTCGCCTTCCTCGGGTCGACCGGCTTCGGGGCCGGGTCCAGCTTCATCCCCTTCCGAGACAACGGCTTAATCGACATCCTCGTCCCTTCTGTTCGTGCGAGTGGGGGTCCGATTTCATTCTACACGCAGTCGGCCCGCCGGCGCCAGGCGAACTCGGCCTCTTCCGGCCCGAACACCGCTACGACCCGTCCGGCTGGCCCCGGTCGGCGTGGCCGTTCCGGTCGGGGGAGCCGTTCAGCCCGATGTACCGGACCCTGACGGCCGGCCCCTCGATGTGGTGTAACAGGTGCCGCGGCAGGTGGCACCGGATCACCACCTCGTTCGCCCCGTCCCGGAACTCCTGCCGGTAGATTTCGGCGTGGGCGTTCAAGAACGCCAGCACCCGCCCGTTCCCGGCGGCGGTGACGACCTCGGCCTCGGCGAAGTCGGCCGCTAGAGCCGCCATCACCGCGTCCTCCAGTTCGGCAATCCCCTCCCCGGTCAGGGCGCTGACCGCCACCGCCTTCGGGTGCTGGGCCATCAAGACCTGGAGCCGGGCCCGGTCCTGGACCGCGTCCACCTTGTTCAGCACCAGGATCGTCGGCTTGCCCTCGCACTCCAATTCAGTCAGGACGCTGTTGACGGCCGTAACGTGGTCCTCGGCGTGCGGGCTGCTCGCGTCGACGACGTGCAAGAGCAGCTTGGCGTGCCGGGCCTCGGACAGGGTCGCCCGGAACGACGCCACCAGGTGGTGCGGCAGGTCGCGGATGAACCCGACCGTGTCCGACAGGAGCACCCGCCCCCAGTCCCGGATGTGCCACTGCCGGGTCCGGGTGTCGAGCGTCGAGAACAGCTTGTTCTCGACGTACACCCCGGCCTTGGTCAGGCAGTTCATCAGCCGCGACTTGCCGGCGTTCGTGTACCCGACGAGCGAGACCGTGTGCTCGCCGGACCGGCTGGCCACCTCCCGGTCCTTCCGGGCCTGGACCTCCACGAGCTTGTGCTTCAGGTCGCGGATGCGGTTGCCGACCAGCCGGCGGTCCACCTCCAACTGCGTCTCGCCCGGCCCCCGCAGCCCGATCCCACCGCCCTTCTGGCGGGACAGGTGGGTCCACATCTGCTTCAGCCGGGGGAGGGAGTATTCGAGCTGGGCCAGCTCGACCTGCAACCGGGCCTCGGCCGTCCGGGCCCGGCCGGCGAAGATGTCCAGGATCACCTCGCTCCGGTCGAGCACCTTCACCCCGAGGGCCTTCTCCAGGTTCCGGGCCTGGGCCGGGGAAAGGTCGTTGTCGAACACGACCACGTCGGCGTCGGTCTGCTCGACCAGGTCGTGCAGCTCGGCCAGCTTGCCGCTGCCGATGTAGGTGCCGAGCTGGACGTCGTGCCGCTTCTGGGTCAGCTCGCCCACGACGGCGGCCCCGGCGGTGGTGGCCAGCCCGCGGATCTCGTCGCACGGGTCGGCCGACGCCCACGGCCGGTCTGGGAGGGCAATGCTGACCAGCACCGCCTTCTCGCTGGAGACCGAAATCTCGTCCCGCTGGTTGTGGAATGCCTTGCTGGCGATGGTCCGATTCCTCCGAGGGGGTTGACCCAGTTTAGAGTGCCGCGGGGCCCGAATGGAAGCGGGAAAACCCGCCCGGCCGCTAGCCGAAGACCCGGTCCAGTATCCACCGGCCGACCGTCACCGCCCCGACGAACGTGCAGAACAAGACGAACAGGATGCAGCCGCCGCACGCCGTCGCCCCGACCGCGTTCAACCAGCCGTCTTCGACGCGGGCGGCCCGCGACGGTTGCACGTCGCCCGGCACGTCGAGGGCCTTCAACTCGTTCCGTAGCGGCTCCGGGTAGTTGTCCGGCGGGCCGAGCCGGGCCGGCGGCGGGAACGACTCGTACAGCTTGCGGCCGCCCTTCCGGCCCCGCTTCCCGAGGAAGACGCCGATCGCCTGCTCGTACTCCGGCTTTCGGGCAGACGATAGGAACAGCCACAGCCCGGCTAGCTCCAACTCGGCCAGGTCGAGTAGCACACGCCCGAACAACTCGTACAGGGCCGGGTTGTAGGTCTCGTTGGCGACCGTCGGTTCGAGCAGGGTACGGGCCTCGCACGCCCGGCCGGCCGCCAGGTCCTCTTCGGCCTGTCGCATCAACGCCTTGACCGTCAACGGCACAGGCTATCCCCACCGGACCGCGGGGCGGACCGACCGCCTGCCACCCCCGCCAGTTTGCCCGGTCGCCGCGGTTTCCGCCAGCCCGGAAGGTGGACCGCTGCCGGCTCGTACAGGTTCGCGGTCAGCCTGTGCCCGGTTTCCCGCCGTTCCCTGTCCCGACGACGGGATAGTAGCACCGGACCGTCGTCCCCTTCCCGGGCGTGCTGTCGATCCGGACCGACCCGCCGGCCCGCTCGACCGCCCGGCGGACGACCGCCAGCCCGAGCCCGGTCCCGTGCGGCTTGGCCGTGAAGTCCGGGTCGAACGCCCGCCGGACCGCCTCCGGGTCCATCCCGACCCCGTGGTCCGTCACCTCGACCACCGCCCCGCCGGGGGCGGCCGCCGGCCCGCCCGGACCCATCCGGATGTCGATCGGGCCGCCGCCGGGGAGGGCGTCCCGGGCGTTGAGGACGAGGTTCAACAGCACCCGCAGCAGTTCGGTCCGGTCGGCCAGCACCCGGCCGGTCGGCTCCCGGGCGAGCCGGACCGGGTGGGCCGGGCCGGCCGCCGCCCGCAAGAGCGGCAGGAACCCGGCCGCCACCTCCCCCGGGTCGAACACCTCCGGCG
>JAIEQO010000414.1 GCA_019747655.1 Gemmataceae bacterium
GGTGGCTGCATCTGGTCCTCGGGTTCATCCGCCTCCGGGCCAAGACGAGGAGCAAGACCAACGTCAACAGAGCCTAGGGTGCCAGTCTCCACGGCAGGCCCGGTTCACCGCACGTCTTCGGTCAGACCTCACCCTGTTCGGAGTCTCGCCATGTCCCGCCACGACCGCCGGTTCACGTCCGCCCTCGGATTCAGAATCGCGTCTACCGGCCCGAGCGCTGCGGCATCCGGCATCGGTCGGGTGATCGCCGAACCCGAAGAGTGGTTAAAAGTTGTGGCCGGTTTTTGTGTCGAGCATGACGGGGTCGTCGCGTTCAAGAGCACCCCGCACGGCTGCACCAACCGCCTTCAAGTGTTTCGCCGGGAGTGGGTTATGGCACGTCCGCCGGCCGGGGTCGGCGGCCTGCAAAAAACAGGGGGGGAGGGGGTCTGCCTCTCCCGAACAGCGGGCGGCACGACCGACCGCGGCCTATGCCGGGAACTCGTAAGGCTTTCGGTACTCGTAGCGCAGCAGCTTGTTCGCCCCGGCGTGACCGGGGAACCGCTCGGCGGCCGCGTCCCACTCCAGGTAGGCCCGGGTCCGGTGGGCGATGTTGCCGAGGATGGCGGCCGTCGTGCAGCGGTGCCCGACCTCCACGTCGCAGGCGGGGGTGGCCCGGCTCTTGACGCAGTCGAGGAAGTTCCGGGCGTGGTCGGCGTCCCGGATGCCGCCGGCCACCTTCTTCCCGTCGATCCGCGGCTTGGCCCCGGCCCGCCAGTTCCGCCCGGCCGGCCGGTCCAGCGGGGTGAGGGCCGGGAACGGGTTCGGGCCGATCGGCTCCGGCACCACCTCGTACCCGTCGCCGCGGAAGTACATCGTCCCGAGCGTCCCGCGGAACTCGACCTCGCACGGCCGGGCGGTTGGGGCCGCCGCGGTGGCGTTGAACTGGCTGAACGTCACCAGCACGTCGCCGGGGTAGTGCCAGAGGACCTCCAGGGTGTCGGGCACGTCGCGGTTGTCGTAGTCGGCGAACTTCCCGCCCATCGCCACGACGGCCCGCGGGGCGTCAACGCCCAGGGAGCGGTGGATTTGGGCCAGGTAATGCACCCCCATGTTGGTGAGCTGCCCGCCGGAGTGGTCGGTGAACCAGCGGAACTTGTAGAAGGTGCGGTTGGAGTTGTATCGCCGCTTGGGGGCCGGCCCGAGCCAGGCGTCCCAGTCGAACCCCTCGGGCGGGTCCTCGTCCTTCGGCCGGCCGATCCCCAGCGGCCACTCGTTCTGGACGTGGAAGCAGCGGACGGCCGTGACCTTGCCGATGCCGCCGGAACGGACCAACTCGGCCGCCTCGGCGGCCACCGGGCTGGACATCCGCTGGATGCCGCACTGGACGACCCGCTTGTGGTCGCGGGCGGCCTTGACCATCGCCCGCCCCTCGGCCACGCACAGGCTCAGCGGCTTCTCGACGTACACGTCCTTCCCGGCCCGGCAGGCGTGGACCGTTTGCAGGGCGTGCCAGTGGTCCGGGGTGGCGATGACCACCGCGTCCACGTCCTTCCGGTCGAGCAGTTTCTGGTAGTTGTGAAGTTGGTCCGGGCTGCCGCCGGCCTTCTTGGCGGCGAACTCGCGGTACGGCGGATGGATGTCGCAGACGGCGACGACCTCGGCGTCCTCGTGGGCGAGGAAGGCGTCGAGGACTTGGTCGCCGCGATTGCCCAGCCCGATGAACCCGAGCCGGACGCGGTCGTTGGCCCCGAGCACCCGGCCGGCGGACAGGGCGGTGGCGACGCCGGCACCGGCGGCCTGGGCGAAGTCGCGGCGGGACGGGCGGGGCATGGGAGGCTCCGAGAGTGTGTTCATGGTAGCACAGGCCTCCCGGCCTGTGCTGACCGGCAAACAGGCCGGGAGGCCTGTGCCACCGGGCGATTACCGACCGCCCTTCGGCTCCGCGACGGTAACGGGCCGATGGCGGGGGAGGTCGGCCTTGAAGTCGCCCAGGCTGTTCCACCGCAGCCGGCGGTTCAGGTCGACCTCGGCGACGGCCACGGTGCCCCACGTGTCGGCCTTCGCCAGGACCTCCCCGGCGTGGCCGTAGACGCCGGTGATCGCCCAGCCGTTCTCCGGCGGCTCGTAGGTGCTGCTGACCAGGTGGACGTGGTTCTCGCAGGCCCGGGCGGCGGCCAGGAGCGGGTTGCACCCCCACACCGGCCAGGCGATCACCTCGGCCCCGCGGGTGGCCAGCTCGCGGGCCACCTCGGGGAAGAAGCCGTCGTAGCAGACCATCATCCCGACCTTGCCGAAGCGGGTGCCGAACACCGGGTAGTCCGACCCCGGGGCGATCCCGCCCTCGATCTCCCCGCGGGGGAGGCAGACCTTGCGGTACTTGCCGACGTGGCTGCCGTCCGGGCCGAGCAGTACGGCCACGTTGTAGACGAGGTGCCGGTCGCGTTCGAGCAGCCCGGCCACGATGTACAGGTTGTGCTCTTTGGCGAGCCGGCCGAAGTAATCCGTGGACGGGCCGGGGACGGGCTCGGCAACCTCGTGGTACTTCTTCCCGAGGCCGGGGTACGTCAGCGTCTCGCCGAGGACGACGAGGTCGGCCTTCCGGCCCGCGGCCGCGGCGACCAGCGGGGCGAACATCCGGCGGTTGTCGTCCGGCGTCTTGCCGCCCCGCGGGACGAAGTGGGCGGCGGCCAGGCGGACCAGCCGCGGGGCCGGGGCGGGAACCTCGGTGACGGACACGTCGGCCCACTCGACCTGGCCGCCCGGGGCCCAGAGCAGGTGCAGCTCGACGACGGCCCGGGTCGCCCGCGGCGGGGCCTGGTAGGTGTCCGACACCTCGACCCAGCCGCCCGGGCCGGTCCCCTTGTCGGTCGGGTGCTCGGCCTCGGCAGTCCCGGCGTGGTCCTTGGCATACCCGAGCCCGGGCGGCTCGGCCATCGGCACCGGCCGGCCGGCGTCGTCCCGCCACAGGACCCGGACCACCGCCGACCGCCGGGGGACTTCAACGCCCCGCACCCGGCGGACCGCCCGGACCCTGTAGTGCTTCCTGCCCGTGACCGGGAACGCCTTCTCGACCCAGCCGTGCAACCCCTCGCGGGCGTCGGCAGTCAGCACGAAGGCACCGTCCCCCTTCGGGCCGCCGCCGGGGTCGTAGCCGATAGTGGGGCGGAGTTCGTCGCGGGGGGTGGCCGGCCGCCAGCCGGCGGGAAGGTCGCCGCGGACGGGCGGGTCGGCGGCCGCGGCCGCGGCAACCGACCCGGCGACCGGAAGCAGGCAGAAGGAGCGGCGGTGCATGGCGTGCCGGGGGTTCGGGCGGGGCCTGTCCCGCTTACGATACCCCGGCCCGGCCGCGGAGGGAACCAAGTATCGGGTTCACTCCTTCTTCACCACGAACTTGTCGCCGTCCCGGGTGACGACCAGCTTGTCCCCGGCGGCCGGCTTCACCGTGGTCGGCTCGCCCTTCCCGCCGGGTCCCGGGAAGGTCAGCTCGGCCGGCCGGCAGACGGTGTGGGTGCGGGTGAACCCGGCCGGGAGGGTCAACTTCTGGTCGCCAAGGGTGTACGCCACCTCCTCGCCGGCCTTGTTCTCGACCTTGAACTCGATCGCGGCGGACTTCGGCCGGCCGAACATCTGGACGGCGTAGTAGTGCCCGGTGGCCTCGCTCCGGGCGACCGCCACCCCGGTCTCGGTCGCGTCCGGGTCGAGCATGTTCTTGCGGTGCCCCGGCGACTCCTTCCAGCCGGTGACGAACTGGTCGGCCAGCTTCGGGGCCTCGAACCCGAGGGAGTCGAAGGCGTAGGCGATGTTCTCCAGCACGAGGCAGTAGTCGTACTCGTGCGTCTTGGCCCGGTCGGCCGGGGTCGAGCCGTCGGCCGTGTGGCCGTACAGGTCCTTCTCGGCCATGAAGGCGGCGAAGGACTTGGCGGTGTCGGCCAGCTTCGGGTTCGCCTTCACCGGCCCGCGGCCCTCCTTCTTGCGGAACTCGTTGGTCTGCTCGACGATCCGCTCGGCGACTTTGGCGAGGTCCGGCCGCTTGCCGCTGTCGTCCGCGACCTTCGGTGGTTCGATCTTCTTGGGAGCGGGGTCGTCGGCCGCCGGCCCACGGGCAAGCGTGAGGCCGAGGGAGCCGGCCAGGAGGACGACGGCTGAGGTGTAACGGAGCATGGCAGCTCGTCCGGTACGGGGCGGCCGGGCACAACCGGCCCGGCGTAGCCCCTGTCATACGGGTCGTCTGCACAAACCGGGCCGGGTCACTCGACCGGTTCCCAGACGGTCGCCGTCTTGTCGGCCGAGCCGGTCACGAGCCGCTTGCCGTCGGTGCTGAACGCGACGGCCGTGATGTCGTACTGATGGGCGACGCTTCCCAGGGCCCGGCCGGTGGTGGCGTCGAACACCCGGGCCGTCGGGCCGCAGGCCGTGACCACCCGCTTCCCGGCCGGGTCGAACGTGACCTTTGTGACCGGACCGGTGTGACCGGTGAGGGGGCAGACCGGCTTGCCGGTGGCCGGGTCGAACACGGCCGCGAACCCGCCGTCCCCGACCACCGCCAGCCGCCCGCCGTCGTCCGACAGCGCGACCGCCCGGAGCTTCACCTTGACCGCCCGGGATTTCACCGTGGGCCCCGGCTCGATCACCCGCCGCTCCGCGACGGGGTCGGTGGCGATCAGCCGGACGACCTCGTCGTCCCCGGCGACCGCCAGGAGCGGCTTGTCGGCCGCCAGGGCGACGTGCGCGACCTTCACCCCGTCCCACGGGCCGACGACCGCCCGCGGCTGTGTCCCCCCGTTGGGGTCGTTCCACAAGTCGTTGTGCAGGTAGACCCGGTCCGGCGGCTCGTCCGGCCTCCGGCAGACGACCGTGTCGAGGTCGCGGGACCAGGCGACCCCGTGCCACAAGCCGGTGAAGGTGCCGCCGCGCAACCTATCGGCCCGGCGGTCGAACCGGGTGATGGCCCACGGCGGGCACTCGGCCACCAGGTACTTGGCCTTCGTGGTGAACCGGAGGGCACCAATCGGGCAATTGCCGGGCACCCCGTAGACCCGCAAGCCGAGCTCGTGGCCGTCGGCCGGGTCCCATAGCCGCAGCCGGCTTTCGGCGTCGGCCACCACCACCATGTCGTCGGCCGCCGCCACCGCCGTGACCGCGGCGGTGTGGGTGACGGTGAAGCACGCCTTCCAGGCCGGCGGCTTGGCGACCGGCTTCGGCGGGGCCACGGCCGGGGCGGCTGCCGCGGGCGGCTCGGCCGGGAGGCG
>JAIEQO010000612.1 GCA_019747655.1 Gemmataceae bacterium
CGACCTGGGGGACAACCTGGCGGCGACCGTCCGGGACGGGCTGGTGCCGGTGCTGGACGAGGCCGGGCGGGCGATCCCGCCGGAGTCGCCGCGGTTCCCCGAGCTGCGGGCGGCCCGGGCGAAGGCGGCCCGGGACCTGGACGAGTTCCGGGGGGTGGGCGGCGACAGCCCGAAGGTCCGCGGCGTCCGGGACCGGCTCGACGGCCTGGCCGAGAAGCTGAAGTAGGTCACGACCCGACCGGCACCAAATTCCCCAGGAACTGCCCCGTACAGTTCTCCCAAGTGTAGCCCCGGCCGGCGGCCGCGCAGGCGACCGGGTCGCCCGTCCGCAGGGCCCGCCCGACCGCCCTCCCCAGGTCGTCGTCCAACGCCCCCAGCTTCTCGTCTGTGACGATGTCCACCGGCCCGGTGGCCGGGTACGCGGCGACGGGGAGGCCGCTCGCCAGGGCCTCGATCACCACGATCCCGAACGTGTCGGTCCGGCTCGGGAAGACGAACAGGTCGGCCGCCGCGTACACCTCGCCCAGCTCCTGCCCCTTGCGGTAGCCGAGGAACTTTGCTGCCGGGTACTGCCGCTCCAGCTCGGCCCGGGCCGGCCCGTCGCCGACCACCACCTTCGCCCCGGGCGTTTCCAGCTTCAGGAAGTCTTCGACGTTCTTCTCGTGCGACACCCGGCCGACGTACAACAGCACCGGCCGGGGGTACGGCCGCGGGACACCGGGCCGGGGGTAGAAGATGGACAGGTCGACGCCCCGGGACCACCGCCGCATCGGGATGGTAAACCCCCGGCCGCGTAGCTCCTTCTCCAGGCTCGGGGTGGCCACCATCATGGCCGACGAGCTGCCGTGGAACCACCGGAGGTAGCCGTAGGTGCCGCCCTCGGGTACCCAGGCCAGCCGGCGGAGGTATTCGGGGAATTTGGTGTGGTACGAGGTGCTGAACCGCCACCCGACCCGGCGGCAGTAGGCCCGAACCAGGAGCCCGACCGGCCCCTCCGTCGAGATGTGGACGTGGTCCGGGCGGAACCGCCGGACCCGGTCGTACACCCGGCCCGGGCGGGGTAAGGCCAGCGGGATTTCCGGGTAGAACGGCACCCGGACTGCCGGGTAAGCGGACGGCTCGACCACCTCGACGGCGTGGCCGGCCTCGCGGAGCAGCCGGGCGGTCGTGTCGAGCGTCCGGACGACGCCGGAGACCTGCGGGTGCCAGGCGTCGGTGGCGATCAGGATGCGGCTCATGCGCCGGGGATCATACCATGCCGGTCGACCCGGACAAACGGAAGCTGCGGGAGCTGAAGCGGGCCGTGAAGAAGCGGGGCAACAAGCACCGCCGGCAGCAGCTCAAGCGGGACCT
The DNA here is from genome assembly GCA_019747655.1 of Gemmataceae bacterium. Classification (GTDB taxonomy): domain Bacteria; phylum Planctomycetota; class Planctomycetia; order Gemmatales; family Gemmataceae; genus Urbifossiella. The sequence goes on from JAIEQO010000612.1 coordinate 1,354, forward strand.
CACCGAGAACCCCGAGGAGGCCGCCCACTCGGAGGAGAAGCTCGGGCGGTTCTCGTCGGCCGAGTGGAACGGCCTCGACCGGGACAGCGACACCACCCGGCGGAAAAAGGACGAATCGTAACGCCCTACTTGAGCTTGACGCACACCAGCTTCCCGCCGTCCCGGGCGAACAGCCGCCCGTCGGCCAGCGCCGGGGCGGCCCGGACCGGGCCAGTGAGCACCACCGCCCGGGCCCGCTCCTTGTACCCGGCCGGGTCGGCGTCGAACCGGATCAACTCGCCGGCCTCGGTCAGCCCGAGCAGGCTGCCGTCCACGGCGATCAACGTCGTCGCTTCGGCCCGCGGCACCGACCACTTCACCGCCCCGGTCGCCCACTCGACGCACCGCAGCTCGACCGCCCGGGCGTCCACCCGGCCGTGGCAGCCGTACAGGAAGTCGCCGACCCGGACCGGCGAGTTGTACTGGCACGATAAGGACTTGTCGTTGGCCCAGACCTCTTCGAGTTCGTCGCCCTTCGGCCGGAGCAGGACGGCCCCCGTGCCGTAGGAAACCGTGAGGAAGATGTCGCCCTTCCAGACCAGCGGCGTGGCCGCGTTCACACTCTCCCGGATGCGGGGCCGCCACGGGTGGGTGTACCGGACCTTGCCCGTTTCCGGTTCGAGGGCCACCAACCCGTTGCGGGTCAGGAACACGGCCAGCACCCGCCCGCCGACCTCGGCCACCGCCGGCGACGAGTAGCCCGCCGGGTCGTCGGTCGCCTTCCAGGCTTCTTTCCCGGTCGCCGGGTCGAAGGCCACGACCCCGGCCCCCTTCCCGCCCACGTTCACCAACAGCTTGCCGCCGGCGATCGTCGGCGACGTGGCCACCCCGAAGAACCCCTTGTCCGCCTTGTAGTCGGCCAACAGGTTCCGGCCCCAGAGTTTCGCCCCGGTGGCCAGGTCAATCGCATGGAGGTCGCCGTTGGCCCCGAGGGTGAACACCCGGTCGCCAGCGATCAACGGGGTTGACCGCGGCCCGTCGTCGAACCCGAAGTCGTCCCGGTAGCGGGTGGGATACTTGAACGCCCACACCCCCTTCCCGGTCGCCGGGTCCAGGCACTCGACCACCTCCTCGTCCCCGACCCGGTGGAACAGGACCAGCCGCCCGCCGGCCACCACCGGCCCGGCCCACCCCCGGCCGACCTCCTTCGACCACGCCACCGGCGGCCCGTCCTTCGGCCACGCCCAGTTCAGGCCGGTCTCGGCCGACTGCCCGTCCCGGGTCGGCCCGAGGAACCCGGGCCAGTCGGCCCGGCAAGGTGGGAGTGTGAGTGCGAGTGTGAGGAAAACCAGCAGCGGGCGGGGCATCGGCGTCATCCCATGTCATCCGGGGAACTTGCGGTCCGGAGCGGGCACCAGTAGTATTGTCGGGATTACGCCCCGCGCCGACGCTCCCCCGCGGCGGGCTCCTACGTCCTCTCCCCGGACGGATCGACCGAGAGCCGGCCGTGACCACCTTCCGCCGCTTCCGCAACACCGACCCGCCGGCCCTGGCCGACGTCTGGAACGAGGCCCACACCGCCCGCGGGGCCTACCCGCTCCGCACCCCGGCCCTCCTGGAACGCTGGGTCCTCGGCAAGCCGTACTTCGACCACGACGGGCTGATCGTCGCCGAGGACGACGGCCGGGTCCAGGGGTACGCCCTGGCCGGGTTCGCCCCGACGCCCGAGCTGGACGCCCTGTCGTTCGCCGACGGGGTCGTCTGTTCGGTGGCCGTCCGGCCGGGCGACCGGCGGAAGGGGGTCGGCCGCGGCCTCGTCGAGCAGTGCGAGGCGTACCTGGTCAGGAAAGGGGCCCGGACGCTCCGGGCCGGTCCGGTCTGGCCGCAGTGCCCGTTCGGGTTCGGGCTCTACGGCGGCACCAACTGCCCCGGGTTCCTGGCCTCCGACCCGGACGCCGACCCGTTCTTCCGGTCCCAGGGCTATGCCCCGGCCGGCCAAACCTTCGTCTTCCAGAAGAAACTCGACCAGCCGCTGACCGCGGCCGACGCCCGGTTCGGGCTGCTCCGCCGGCGGTACGAGACGCAAATCCTGCGGGCGGCCGCCGTCCCGAGCTGGTGGCACGAGTGCGTCTGGGGGACGCTCGACCCGGTCGAGTTCCGCTTGGTGGACAAGCTGGCGAACAACCTGCCGGCGGCCCGGGCGGTGGTGTGGGAGCTGGAGGGGTACGGCTGGCGGTGGGGGTTCCCGTCGGCCGGCATCCTCGACATCCAGGTCCGGGACGACCTGCGGCGGCAGGGGCTGGCCAAGCTCCTGATCTCGCAAATCCTGCGGTTCTTGCAGGACCAGTTCTTCGGCATCTGCGAGGTGCAGGCCCCGGCCGACCGGCCGGAGCTGGTGGCCCTGTGCCGGGCGGCCGGGCTGGACCAGGTGGATGTCGGGACGACGTACACCAAGCCGGTGCCGGAGGGGATGCAGGTCCCGCTGAGCCGCCCGACCGGCTGGACGCCGGTTTCGCTGGGTTTGTAGCTGTTCGGACACGGCCATTTCACCCCCCCTCCCCCCCCCTTCGTTTTTTGAGCAGCCGGTACTCTCGCCGATCCGCTGGCCGGTCAACGGGTTGCATGCGACCGACCGGGCGACCATACCGCATCGCCCGGCAACGGACGGCGTCGCAACCCGTTGTACCGTCGATGGTTGGTGGCGGTCCGCTCCGTTACCGTATACGGCAACGGAGCGAGCCATTGGGTCGGCTTCGGTGTGCGGCCGGCCGGTTGTGTTCGTCTCGCGCCGCATCGGACACCTCCCCGACACACTCGTCTATATAGTATACTAGCGTTCACAAAATTGCGAGGTCGGTAGCGGCCGGGCGGTGGCACTGGCCGGCCGTCCGTGATACCCTGTGGTCATTCCAACCCGGAGGCGGCCGTGCCGACCCCGCCCGACCCGCCGACCGTGTCGTTGCCCCCGGCCGACGACGACGCCACCCGCCTGCACGGCGAGCCCGGCCGCCCGGCCGAGGCCCCGCCCGCCCCGGCCGACCGGTACGACCTCGGCGGGTTCATCGCCGTGGGCGGGATGGGCGAGGTGTACGCCGCCCGGGACCGGGTGCTCGGCCGGGAGGTGGCGGTGAAGGTCCTGCGGGCCGGGTACGCCCCGGGGTCGGCGGTCGCCGCCCGGTTCGTCGATGAGGCCCGGATCGCCGGCCAGCTCCAGCACCCGGGCATCCCCCCGGTCCACGACCTCGGGACGCTGGCCGGCGGCCGGCCGTTCCTGGCCATGAAGCTCATCAAGGGCCGGACCCTGGCCGACCTCCTGACCGAGGGCGGGGCCGACCCCGACCGGCTGCTGGGGGTGTTCGAGGGGGTGTGCCAGGCGGTCGGGTACGCCCACGCGAAGGGCGTCGTCCACCGGGACCTGAAGCCGGCCAACGTGATGGTCGGGGCGTTCGGCGAGGTGCAAGTGATGGACTGGGGCCTGGCCAAGGTCCTGCGGGACGCCGGGCCCGCGGCGGGTGGCGACGGACCGGACGCGGACGACCCGGGGCGGACGGCCGTCCACAACCCGCCGTCCGCGGTCCGCACCCCGCACCCCAACCAGACCCAAGCCTGGAGCCTGCTGGGCACCCCGGCGTACATGCCGCCGGAGCAGGCCAAGGGGGAGGTCGGCCGGGTCGACGCCCGGGCCGACGTGTTCGCCCTCGGGGCCGTCCTGTGCGAGCTGTTGACCGGCCGGCCGCCGTACACCGGGACGTTCACCGAGGTCCACGCCCAGGCCGTCACCGCCCTGACCGGCCCGGCCCTGGCCCGGCTGGCCGGGTCCGGAGCCGACCCGGAACTCGTCGATCTGTGCCGGCGGTGCCTGGCCGCCGACCCGGCCGACCGGCCGGCCGACGCCGGGGCGGTGGCGGCCG
>JAIEQO010000102.1 GCA_019747655.1 Gemmataceae bacterium
CGGGCCGGTCGGGGGGACGGGTTACGGGCCGGGCGGGCCGGCCGGCCGGCGGTGCTGGGCGGCCCGGGCCTGGTCGCCGCGGCGGTCGTACAGCCCGGCCAGGGCCCGGTGGGCGGGGGCGTAGTCCGGGTCGTACCGGAGGGCGTCGCCGAGCCATTGTAGGGCCTTCGCCTCCTCCCCGGCCCGGAGGAAGATCTCGCCGACCTCGGTGTACAGGGCCGGGCTCTGGCGGGCCGCGCTGAGCTCGCCGGAGAAGATCGCCCGCAGCCGGAGGATGTCCCGGCCCATCCGGTCGAGGTCGGCCTTGACCCGGGCGGCCTCGGCGTCCCGGCCGACCTGCTTGAGCGTCTGGTAGAGCTGCAGGTAGGCCGCGTAGCTCGACGGGCTGACCCGGATCGCCTCCCGCAGGTACCGCTCGGCCTCGTCGTGCCGGTCGGCCGCGGTCAGCACCCGGCCGAGGGCGAGCAGGGCGTCGTCCGACGCCGGGTCGGCCGCCAGGGCGGCCCGGGCGGTGGCCTCGGCGGCCGCGAACTCCCCGACCGCGAACTCGGCCTCGGCCGCCTGGGCCAGGGCCTTCGGCTCGCCCGGGTACTTGTCGACCAGCACCCGGATCACCCGCAGCGCCTCGGCCGGCTGGCCGTTCTCCAGCAGCATGTGGGTCAGCCGGTACCGGGCCTCGTCGTGGTCACGGTCGAGCTCGAGCACCCGCCGGTAGTCGTCGATGCCCTCGGACTGCGGGCCGAGCTGCTCACGGACGAAGCCCCGCAGGAACAGGGCGTACGGGTCGTCCGGGCTCTTCCCCAGCCACAGGCCGACGACGTACCCGGCGTCCGGGTAGCGGCTGCGGCGGACGTACCCGCGGACGATCGCCTCGAACATCAGCACGGCCTTGGGGTGCCCGGCCTCGACCTCGGCCCGCAGGTAGTCGGACTTCGAGTCCGGGTCGAGCTGGGTCTGCAGCAGCACCTGCTCCAGCCGCAGGTCGTCCGACGCCACCCCGCCGGAGAGCCGGAGGGCCTCGGCGTAGCACCGCTCGGCCTCGTCGTACCGCTCCATCCGCCGGGCCGCCTGCCCGGCCAGCAGCCAGATGTCCGCCCGGCTCGGCCAGACCCCCAGGCAGTTCCGGAACCGGTCCTGGGCGTCTTTGAACTTGTACCGGTCCAGGGCGGCCCGGCCGGCCCGGTACTCGGCGTAGGCCCAGGCGTGGCGGCCGAGCAGGGCCGCGGCCGCGGCCACCAGCCCGGCGGCGATCCCGAGTCGGAGCCAGCGGTTCGGGACGAGGCGGCGGAAGGGGGACATGGACATGGCGGCCGGGGATCGGGGGTGGCCCCGGCCGGTGGGGGCCGGGGCCGGCGGGGCGGGGCGGCCCGCCCCGCGGGGTCACTGGGCCAGCTTCACATCATACGTGTTCGACCCGCCCGAGACGGAAATGGTCAGGCCGGACGACTCGGGCGTGTAGTACTTCTTGTTGATGTCGACCTTCTGCCCGGGGACCGGGACGCGGGCCCCGCTGGCCGGGCCGCCGGCCGCGGCCCGGGCGGCGCTGATCGCGTCCTCCCCGCCCTTGCTGGCGGCCGGCGGCGCGTTCGGGTCGCCGCCCTTCTTGCCGGGCGGGCCCTTCATACCACCCTTCTTGCCGCCCTTGTCCGAGTCGCTCTTGTCCGTCTTGACCGCGTTGTACCCGCCCCCGGCCCCGACCGGGATCTCGGTCACCCCGGCCATCCGGTTGTCGATCGACACCTTGCAGGTCCCGGTCGGGACGTCCGAAACCTCGTACGTCCCGTCCTCCTTGATGATCGCGGACGAGGGGTTGTGGGTCGAGTCCTCCGGGGCGAACAGGATCAGCCCCCCGGGCAGCGGGGAGCCGTCGGGCAGGGTCACCTTCCCGGACACCTTCCCGGACTTGGCACATCCGGCCGTCACCGCGAGGGCCGCCCCGAGGGCGGCGAGCACGACGAGCCGGGGTCGGACCGATCGGAACCGTGCGGACATGTGGAGAGTCTCCTGGCCCGGCGGCGGCCGGCCGTGGTGGGGGGAGCGGGGCGGCCCGCGTGTGGGAATGAGGCCGCCCGCCGGCTCGGGGTGCGAAACCCGGGTCGGCGGGCGGCGGACGGGGCGGCCGGCCGCCCCGGTCGAGGCGCCTACCAGTCCTGACCCAGGACCTCGTTGCCCCGCGGGCTGACGGCCGACCACCAGGTGACCGGGCTGATCGCCCCGTTCACGTTCCGGACGCTGCCGTCGGCCAGGCCGACCTGGATCGAGTTGTGCCCGGTGGCGGGCGTGACCGCGCAGATGTTCTTCGACCCGCCGAGCCGCTGGGCGTTGACCCGGGTGAGTTCACAGTACAGGAGGGTCGGCTGGATCAGCGGCTTGATCCCGGGCTTGGTGTAGTCCAGCGGCGGGGTGCCGGGGGACGGGGACCAGGCCTCGGGCGACGGGTGGACGTCGGCGGCGAACTTCGGGGCCCACTCCCACCACGTGTTGCCGCCCCAGTCGATCTGCCACGGGTCCCGCGGGAACGGCTGGGCGTACTTCTCGGCGTACAGGATGGTCTGGCTGGTGCCGTCCGTGATCCCGGCCGGGAAGGTCATCTCCTTCTCCCGCCAGCCGCCCTCGGAGAACCCGCGGATCTCGTTGTTGTAGGCGTAGCTGACCGCGCCCCAGTCGCCGGCCCCGACCCGGCCGTCCGGCCGCATGGTCGGGTCGGACGGGCAGATGAAGGTCTTGACGCCGCGGTTGGTGGCGTTCTGGTGCCACCCGGAGTAGACGCCCATCTGGCCGGCCCACCCGAACCCCTGGTCGGAGGTGTTCACGTACAGGCTGGCCTTGTACAGCGGGTCCTGCTCCATGAAGGGCAGGATGAAGAAGAACCGGCTCCCGTAGGCCCCGCCCGGCTGGTTCCGGTCGAGCCCCGGGAAGGCCCCCATCCCCGGCGGGATGAGGCCCTGGTTGGTGTCGCAGCAGTTGACGGTGGCCAGGCTGAGCTGCTTGAGGTTGTTCTGGCACTGGGTCCGGGCGGCGGCCTCGCGGACCTTCTGGACGGCCGGCAGCAGCAGGCCGACCAGGATGGCGATGATGGCGATCACCACCAACAGCTCGATCAGGGTGAACGCCGGGCGTCTCCGGGAGCGGGACCGTGGGATCATGGGACCGACCTGGAACGGGGTGAATGAAATGGACTCGAGCCCGATGAGCCTCCCGATTATCGACGAACCGTGCGGCCGAAGTGGAGACGATCTCCGATGGTTTCGGACGGGGAGACTCCCGAACCCACCCACCTTCATATCCGAGTACCGCACCGGACACAACCGGAAAACCGGAAAAAATCTCAGCCGCCTCTCACGACCGTCGGCTTACGCCCCGGGGCCGGCCGGGGCCGCCTTGCCCGACCCCTGGTCGACCCGCCAGTACCGCCCGGCCGACACCCCCTCGACGACCTCCGGCTTGCGGTCGGTCCCGGGCCACTCGACCGTCACCCTGTCCACCCGCCCGCCGGGCCCCAGCCCGACCAGCACCCGCGGGTCGGACGCCGACAGGTAGCTCCCCCCGCCCTTGACGAACCGGACCAGCTTCCGCCCGCCGGTCTCGACCGTCACCCGGGCCTCGACCGGGCTGGCGTTGTCGGCCGGGCGGAGGTCGAGGCCGACCCAGTTGGCGGCCGTCCCGGTGTGCCGCAGGAGGGCGGCCGGCTCGTTCACCCGGGTGACCACCAGGTCCGGCCGGCCGTCGTTGTCCAGGTCGCCGGCGGCCAGCCCCCGGCCGCGGTGGGCGTCCCGGAAGAACGGCCCGCCCCGGGCGGTCACGTCGGCGAACGTGGCGTCGGCGTCCCCGTTGTTCCGCAACAGGACCGGCTTCTGCCGCAGCCCGGTCTTGTACGGGTGGCGGATGACGTGCCCGTTGACCACCGCGATGTCCTCCCACCCGTCCTGGTCGAGGTCGACGAACCGGGTCCCGAACCCGACGTAGTTCTGCCCGAGGGCGGCGATCTTCCCCTTGTGGGTGTGGTACTTGAACGACAGCCGGCCGTTCCGCTCGCCGTTGCGGTACAGGGCGTGCAGCTCCCCCTCGTAGTTGGTCACCCAGACCGACGGCCGGCCGGACCCGTCGAAGTCGCCGGCGTCCACCCCCATGCTCCCGGTCGGGGTGCCGCTGGCGTCCCGGGAGCAGAGCAGGTCGAACCCCTTCTCCTCCAGCACCACCTTCCCCGGGGTGCTGCGGTTGAGGTACAGGAAGTTCCCGGTCGTGTCGTTGGCCACGTACACGTCCGGCTTGCCGTCCCCGTCGGCGTCGAAGATGACCACCCCGAGCCCCTTCCCGTAGTCCTTGTCCGCCCGGGGCGGGTGCCGCAGCCCGGCCGCCGCCGACACGTCCTCGAACCACCGCCCGCCCTGGCGGCCGGCCCCGAGGTTCCGGTACACCCGGTGGGGGGCGGCGTCGTACTGCTTGGGCGGGCACACGTCCCGGTCGATCTTGGTCGTGTACCCACTGCACGGCGGGTTGTTCTCCCACGACCAGTTGGCGTACTGGCAGACGTACAGCTCGGGGAACCCGTCCCCGTCCAGGTCGCCGAAGGCCGCGCTGGTCCCCCAGAAGTGGCCGGGGGCGTCCAGCCCGCTGCCGGCGGTCACGTCCTTGAGCGTCCGCCCGCCCTTGCCGTCCGGCTCGTTGTGGTACAGGAGGACCCCCCCGTACCCGGTGACCACCAGGTCCGGCCAGCCGTCCCGGTCGTAGTCCCCGACCGCCGCCCCGTGGGTGTACAGGGCCGGCTGGGCGAACCCGACCTCGGCCGTCACGTCCCGGAACCGGAACCCGCCCAGGTTCTTGTACAGCCGGGACGGGTGCGGCCGGATGTCCGGCGCCGGGCCGGTGGTGTCGTACCGGTTGGCCTTCAGGACCGGCTTCCCGTCGGCCATCTTGACGTACTCGACGAACGTCCGGTTGTAGTGCCCGCCGCCGGGCAGGAACAGGTCGTAAAGCCCGTCCCGGTCGTAGTCGATCAGCGCCGCCCCCCCGCCGAGCGACTCCAGGATGGCGTAGTGCCCGGCCTCCTCCCCGTTGCGGTACGTGAAGTCGACCCCGGACGCTTTGGTCACGTCCTCGAACCAGCCGGGGCCGGCCGGCGGCTCTTCGGCCGCCTTCTCGTCGGTGGGCCCCGCCGTCCGGTCCGACCGGCCGGCGAACTGGGTGTAAGCCAGGACCCCGCCGGCGACGCAGGCGGCCAGGGCGGCGACCCCCAGGACGGCGGCCCACCGGGTCGGCCGGGGGGCGGTCGCGGC
>JAIEQO010000247.1 GCA_019747655.1 Gemmataceae bacterium
ACTTCTGCATCATCGCCCACATCGACCACGGCAAGAGCACCCTGGCCGACCAGTTCCTGCTCAAGACCGGGGCCGTGTCCGAGCGGGACATCAAGGCCCAGACGCTCGACAGCATGGACCTCGAGCGGGAGCGGGGCATCACCATCCGGATGCACCCGGTCACGATCTACTACGAGTACAACGGCCAGAAGTTCGAGCTGAACTTGATCGACACCCCCGGCCACGTCGACTTCAACTACGAGGTGTCCCGCAGCCTCGCGGCCTGCGAGGGGGCCATCCTGCTGGCCGACGCCTTCCAGGGGGTACAGGCCCAGACTGTGGCCAACGCCTTCCTGGCGATGGACGCCCAGCTCAAGATCATCCCGACGCTGAACAAGATCGACCTGCCCCATGCCCGCCCGGACTTCGTCATCGGGGAGATGGAGCAGGCCCTGATGGTCGACCCGGCCGACGTGCTCCGGGTCAGCGCCAAGGCCGGGATCGGCATCGACGAGTTGCTCGCGGCGGTCATCGACCGGGTGCCGGCCCCGGCCGGCGACCCGGACGCCCCGCTCAAGGCCCTGATCTACAACAGCCACTTCGACACCTACAAGGGCGTCGTCGTCTACGTCCGGGTGATGGACGGGGTCCTCCGGCCCGGCCAGAAGGTCAAGCTGATGCGGACCGGGCGGGAGTACGCCGTCACCGACATGGGCCAGTTCCGGCCGGACATGACCAAGTGCGACGAATTGAGCGCCGGGCAGGTCGGGTACTTCACGGCCAACATCAAGAACATCGAGAACGTGAACATCGGCGACACGGTGACGGACGCCCTCCGCCCGACGGCCGAGGCCCTGGCCGGGTACAAGGAGGCCAAGCCGATGGTCTACTCGGGGCTGTTCCCGGTGAACAACAACGAGTTCGAGGACCTGCGGGAGGCCCTGGGCAAGCTCAAGCTGAACGACAGCTCGTTCACCTACACCCCCGAGGTCTCCGACGGCCTCGGGTTCGGGTTCCGGTGCGGCTTCCTCGGGATGCTCCACCGGGAGATCATCCAGCAGCGGCTCGAACGGGATAGCGAGCTGAACCTGGTCCAGACGGCCCCGAACGTGACCTACGAGATCGTCAAGACCGGCGGCGAGGTGGTCCAGGTGCACGGCCCCCAGGACGTGCCGGACGGGGGCGGCATCCAGGAGTTCCGCGAGCCGATCGTGCGGATCAGCTTCCTCATCCCGGCCCCGAACATCGGCGACCTGATGGGCATGTGTACCGACCGCCGGGGCACCTTCGTGCGGACCGAATACCTGAGCCAGCAGCGGGTGATCCTGGTCTACGAGATGCCGCTCGCCGAGGTCATCTACGACCTGTACGACAAGCTCAAGTCCGTCACCCACGGGTACGGGACGATGGACTACGAGGTGCTCGGGTTCCGGCCGGCCGACCTGGTCAAGATGGACATCCTGGTCCACGGCCAGAAGGTCGACGCCCTGTCGGTGATCGTCCACCGGGCGAGTGCGGAACGCCGCGGCCGGATGATCCTGAAGAAGCTCCGGGAGGAGATCGACCGGCACCTGTTCGAGGTCGCCCTCCAGGCGGCGATCGGGGCCCGGGTGGTGGCCCGGGAGAACATCGCCGCGATGCGGAAGAACGTGACCGCCAAGTGCTACGGCGGGGACATCACCCGGAAGCGGAAGCTGTGGGCCAAGCAGGCCGAGGGGAAGAAGCGGATGAAGCAGATCGGCCAGGTCGAGGTGCCGCAGGAGGCGTTCCTGGCCGTCCTGGAGTCGGACGAGTGAGCCCGCCGAGACCCCACCCCCCGGCCCCCTCCCCCGCGGGGGGAGGGGGAGACAGAACCGGCCCTTCCGGTTCTCCTCCCCCTCCCCCCGCGGGGGAGGGGGCCGGGGGGTGGGGTCTGTTCTCGCTTTTCTCCCCCTCCCCCCGCGGGGGAGGGGGCCGGGGGGTGGGGTCCTGTAGCCCCGTCCGCGCCCTCCTCACCCTGACCGTCCTCTTCGTTTGCGGCTTCCTGGTCCTCCGGACGCTCCTGGTCGAGCCGTTCGGGGTGCCGACCGGGAGCATGGCCCCGACCCTCTTCGGCCACCGCCGCGAGGCCCCGTGCGCCCGCTGCGGCTACCCGGTCCGGGTCGGGGCCCAGGCCGGCCAGTTCAGCGGCGTCCCGTGCCCGAACTGCGGCCGGGCGGTCGATCTGACCCACGCCCCCGAGGTCGGCGGCGACCGCCTCCTGGTGGACAAGAACGTCTACAGCCTGCGGCGGCCGCGGCGGTGGGAGGTGGCCGTCTTCCGCTGCCCGGCCGACGGCGGCAAGCCGTATGTGAAGCGGGTCATCGGCCTCCCCGGCGAGGAGATCACCCTCCGCGACGGCGACGTGTACGCGGACGGGGAGCCGCTCCGCAAGTCGCTCGCCGAGGTCCGGGAATGCCTGGTCCCGGTCTTCGACATGGGCCACGTCCCCGAGCCCGGCGGGTGGGGGCCGCGGTGGCTCGTCTACCCGCCGGCCGGTCCGCCCGAGCCGGCCGGCCCGGCGGTCGCAGCCGGTGGGGTTCTGGTGCTGGACGCCTCGGCCTCGCCGGAAACCGAAGTCCGGCTGGAGTACCGGCACTGGCACCTGGACGACCGGCGGGAGGAGCCGGTCCGGTCGCAGAACAGCTATGACGGCCCCGGCCGGGGGTCGAACAACGTCCAGCCGGTCCACGACTTCGTCCTGACGTGCGACATCGAGGTGACGGCGGCCGGCCCGGACGCCCGGGTCGCCGCCCGGCTGTTCGACGGGGCCGGCGCGGTCGGCGTCGAGTGGGTCGTCGGCGGGTCGTCCGGACTCTTCCACGACCGGAACGGCGAACTGGCCGGCGGCGGGCCGGGTTTACAAGCCGGGCGGGTGCAGGCCGTCGAGTTCGCATTCGTGGACCGGCGGGTGACGGTCGCGGTGGGCGGCCGGCTGACGCTCGGGCCGGTCGACCTGCCAGCCGTCAAGGACCGGGGCGAAGTCACCCGGCCTCTCCAGTTGGGGGCTCGGGGCTGCCGGGCGGTGGTCCGGAACCTGCGGCTGTCGCGGGACGTAGTGTACATAGCCGCCGGCCGGCACGGGGTCCGGGAGCCGGCCCGGCTCGGCGTGGCCGAGTATTTCGTGCTCGGCGACAACAGCGGGGGGTCGGAGGACAGCCGGTTCTGGGACGCCCCGGGCGTGCCGGGGGCGGCGTTCGTCGGTAAACCGATCCTGGTCCACCAGCCGCTCCGGGCCGGACGCGTGGGCGGCGACCGGACCGTCCAGACGATCGACTGGTCGCGGCTGCGGTGGCTGCGGTAGGAGGCGGAGACCCCTCCCCCCGGCCCCCTCCCCCAGGGGGAGAGGGGGAGCAAAACGGAAGACCCTGGCTCGGGGCCTCCCCCCTCCCTTCCGAGGGGAGGGGGCCGGGGGGAGGGGTCTGGCCCCAATCCTCCGCTCGCCGTTACGAATAGCCCCGGTTCGGCCCCCGCCACCGCCCACCGAGAACCCGATGGCCACCGCGACCGCCGCCGACCCGAGGAAGAAGCCGGCCCACCCCCGCGACCCGGCCCGGGAGGCGGTCGAGACGGTCGTGTTCGTGGTCGTCCTGGTCCTGTTGCTCAAGCTGTTCGTCACCGAGGCGTTCGTCATCCCGACCGGGTCGATGGCCGAAACCCTGTACGGCTACCAGAAGCAGGTCACCTGCCCGAAGTGCGGGCACGACTTCCCGGTCAACTGCCACGACGAGGTCGAGGCCAACCAGATGACCGGGCGGAAGCACCCGCTGGTCGGGTACACCTGCCCGAACTGCCGCTACCCCGGCCAGTTCCCCCGTGCCGCGAACGGGGCGATCGACTCGCCGCCTTACCGGAGCGGCGACCGGGTCCTGGTCCTCAAGCCGATCTACCACCTGACCGCCGCGAACCGGGGCGACGTGGTGGTGTTCAAATACCCCGAAGAGCCGCAGCAGAAGCAGACCGCCCAGAATTACATCAAGCGGGCCCAGGGGTTCGGCGGCGAGACCGTCGGCATCCACCGCGGCGACCTGTACGTCACCACCGCCCTCACCTACCCGCCGGACGCCCGGGACGAGGACGGGAACCTCCTCTACCTCCGGCCGGACGACCCGAAGGACCTGTGGAAGGGCGACCCGGCCCGCGGCCCGGACTACCGGTACGTCAACAACAAGCAGGCCGCCGACCTGTTCGAGAAGTCCCGGCAGGCCGGGTTCCCGGCCGGGGCCGGCGGGTTCGAGATCGTCCGCAAGCCGGAGGACCAGCTCCTGGCCGACATGCGGGTCGTCTGGGACAACGACAAGCAGCCCACCGAGAAGGGCACGACCATCCCGCCGCGGTGGGCGCCGGCCCCCGAGGCGGCCGGGGCCTGGACCGCCGACGACCCGAACCACCCCCGGGCGTTCGCCCACAAGGGCCGATCCCTCGATTGGCTCCGCTACCGGCACCTGATCTACCCCTGGAACCGGCCGTCGGACGCGGCCGAGACCAAGCCCACCCACGTCGACAACTTCCTCGGGTACAACGCCGGGGTCGACCTCGACCCGCTCACCGGTCGAATGGACAGCCGGCCGAACTCGGCCGACAACTACTGGGTCGGCGACCTGATCCTGGAGTGCGACGCCACCTTCGCCGGCGCCGGGGCCGTGGTGCTGGAGCTGTCGAAGGGGCAGAACCGGTTCCAGGCCCGGTTCGGCGACGGCAAGGTGACGCTGTCCTCGACCGGCCCCGGCGGGAAGGAGTTCGGCAGCCGGCCGTGCAAGGTCAAGGGCCCGGGCAAGTACCGGCTCCGGTTCGCCAACGTCGACTGCCGGCTCTGGGTCTGGGTCGACGGCAAGCTGATCGACTTCGGGACCGACGCCGACTACAGCCCGGCCTCGACCGTCCCGGCCGGCAAGGAGGACACCGAGGGGTACACCGAGGAGAACGACGTGGCCGCCCCGGCGAGCATCGGGGCCGAGGGCGACGTGACCGTCCGGGCCATCAAGCTCTTCCGGGACATCTACTACACCCGCGGGAGCAACGACCACGCCAGGGCCGACCTGTACTACGTCCACCCCGGTCACTACCTGTGTCTCGGGGACAACAGCGCCCAGTCGTCCGACAGCCGGAAGTGGGGGCTGGTGCCGGAGCGGCTGATGCTCGGCAAGGCGGTGTTCGTGTTCGCCCCGTTCCTGGGCGACCGCTGGCTCAGCCTCCGGTTCGACCGGATCGGGTTCATCAAGTGATTCGGCGGTGAGCGTCGGGGCGGGACGCCGCAGCGGGGTTGTTGGGGGCGGGGGGCCGGCCGCC
>JAIEQO010000167.1 GCA_019747655.1 Gemmataceae bacterium
AGCCGGTGGAAGCTGCCGAGCATGGTCATGTGGTGGTTGATGGCCACCGCGATGACCGGGATGAACATCATCACGCTGCCGACCGTGCTGGCCGTCACCAGCCAGGCCGGGATCGGCCCGCCGGTCAGGTGGTGCATCCCGGCCCACGAGTAGAACAGGGCCAGCGACCAGAACCCGATGATGGACAGGTAGTAACTGTGCACCGGCCGGCCGATCACCTTCGGGATGATGTAATACGCCGCCGCCAGGCCCGCGGGTGTGATCCACAGCCCGAGGAAGTTATGCCCGAACCACCAGTTCACGACGGGTTGGACGACCCCGGTGGCCGGCATCCAGAAGATCATCAGTTGGGCGACGGTGTACAGCCACGGCAGCCAGAACACGGCCGCCAGTATGTACCACTGGCTGACGTACAGGTGCCGCTCCCGCCGGCGGCGGAAGGTGGCCGCCGTCCACGCCGCCACCAACCCGAGCCCGGCCACCAGGAACGGCGGGACGGCGGCCGGGGCCTCCAGCCACTCGACCGACCGGGCGTGACCGGCCAGCACCCCGACGACGTTCAGCACCATCCCGACGTTCCACAGCGTCCCGCCGGCGTACAGCAGGCCTGGGAATCCGACCGGCACCCGGCACAGGCGGGAGGAGAGCCAGACGATCGCGGACATGGCGATCATCACCGACCACCCGAACCCGACCGCCTGGAGGTGGGCCATCCGGGCCCGGCCGAAGGTCAGCTCCGGGGTGTTGGCCAGGACCGACGGGCTGTGCAGTTTGACCGACGCCAGGATGGCCAGGACGGTCCCGGTCAACAGCCAGACGACGGCGCTCGTCGCCAGGTAGAGGACCGGCCCGCGGCACGAGGCGTCGATGGCCCCCCGCTCGCGGGCGGCCCGCTCGCGGTCGGCGGCGGTCATCGGCGGCGGTGCGGTCATCGGCCCGGCCCCCGGCCCAATACGTCGTCGGTCGGCTCGCCGACCGGCTCGTCGGCGTCGAAGATGGTGCGGGCCCCGCGGCCGAGGTTGAGGAACTGGCCGTCCCGGACGGCCCAGCCGAGGGCCAGGACGGCGGCCCCGCCGAACACGACGACCGACCCGACGATGGTGAGCAGGACGGCGAAGTCGGCGGGGCTCACGACGACACTCCGAGGTGGTGCGGCTTGCGGACCACCGCCTTCATCATGAGGGTGACGCCGGCTACGACGCCGGCCCCGGCGAGTGCGATTCCGACCGTCAGAGCCGGGTTGTTCACGGCCCGGTTGCGGACTTCCTGCCGGTAGGCTGCCCCGGTTAGCGTCGGGTCCATCATGGCCGTCAACAGTGTGAACGCGATCCAGGCGGCGAGACCCCCGCAGCCGGCGAAGGTCGCGCCGAGGGCGAATAAGCCGATGCGGTTCGGCGGACGGTCCGCGTCCACGGGTTGCCCCCTTTACCACCCATTCAATCGACTCCGGCGTCCACGTCCCACCCGAGGCGGTGCGACTATTTCTTGTCCTTTCCGTCGGCCGGGGCCGGGGCCACGGCCGCCTTCGGCTCGACCGGGAACGGCAGCCGGCCCTGCTTGGCCTTGTCGTCCTTCGCCTTCTCGGCGAACGTCAGCACCTCGGCGGTGGCCCGGCCGACAGGCATCTTCGTCCCGGGGTCGGCCCCGTCGAGGACGGCCTGGTTCTTGGCCCGGACCTCGGCCAGCTTGGCCGCCGGGTCGGCCTTCGGCTCGGCCGGCCCGCTCAGGTAGTTGGGCGAGTAGTACGCCACCAGCACCAGCCCGGCGAACAGGAACAGCCCGGCCAGGGCCGCGGCGGCGGTGGCGAACGGAAAGCCGGTCGGCTCGGCGGAGGGCGGGGTGTCGTCGGGCATGGTCGGCCTCACGGGGTCTCGTTCTCGTACCCGATGGTCTCGTTCAGCCGGGCGTCGCGGACCGGGATCAGCGGGGCCGTCTGGAAGCCGCGGACGACGGCCAGGAGCACCACCGCCGAGGTGAACACCGGGGCGGCGATGTCCAGCCAGTGCAGGTGGACCGTGTCCTGGTGGAGGACCGGCAGCACCTGCCAGTACAGGTCGTAGGCGTGCATGAACAGTATCCACCCGGCGGCGACGGCCAACATCACCGGATTTCGCTTATTGGCCCGCGGCAGGAGCAGGAAGTACGGCACCACGAACGACAGCACCGGCAGGAGGATCGACAGCGGGTACCAGGCCCCGTTCCGCCGCAGCAGGTAGAACTGGGTCTCCTCCGGGACGTTGCCGTACCAGATGAGGAAGTACTGGCTGAAGGCGATGTAGACCCAGAAGACGGTGAACCCGAACATCAGCTTGGCGGCGTCGTGCAGGTGCTCCATCGTGATCGTGTTACGGAGGCGGCCGCCGGCCCGCAGGGCGAGCACGACGAGCACCGCCGCGGACAGCGACCCGCGGATGCCGCCGGCCCAGAAGTAGACCCCGAAGATGGTGCTGAACCAGGTGTACTGGAGGCTCATCACCAGGTCGAAGGCGAAGAACGTGCTGGTCAGGCCGAGGAGCAGCACGCCCGACGGGGCCCACCACTGCATCCGCCTGGTTAGGGCGGCACCTCCTTCCGCATCCTGCCGGAGCGACCACCGCCGCATGGCGGCCGAGTACCCCAGCCAGACCGCGAAGTAGAGGGCGATCCGGGCGAGGAAGAACGGGGCCGCGTAGTACAGGTGCTTGACGTGCCACTGGTGGTACTCGTGGCTGCCGGGCTCGGGCTCCGGGCCGCCGACGAAGGCGTACCAGTTGTGCAAATTGTTGGTGTAGATGCCGACTAACACAGGAATGAATAATACCGCCAGCGGCATGAGCCCGCGGGTGAGGTTCTCGTACACCCGCCGCAGCCCGACCGACCAGCCGGCGTCGGCGACGTGGTGGATCAGCACCCAGAACAGGGCCCCCAGGCACACGTCCAGGGCGAAGACGTAGCCGAACAGGTACGAGAAGAAGAACTGCCGGCGGGTCCCGGCGTTCACCCCGCCGACCACCAGCACCAGCCCGGCCAGCCCGAGCACGAACAGCAGCGTGCGGAGCGTCCCGGCGACCCGGTCGCCCAGTGGGGCCACGTCGTCCGGCAGGCCGGGCGGGTACGTCAGGGGCGGCTCGCCGTTGGTGCTCATCGGCCCCCCGGCGGGTTGTGGGCGTACTGCAACACCCGGATGTACGAGACGATGGCCCACCGGTCCTGCACCAACACCTGATGGCCGTAGCCGGGCATCGACCCCTTGCCGTTGGCGACCGTGTTGTAAAGCTGGCCGTCGGGCTGGCTGCGGAACAGCTCGGCGGTGAGATTGGCGGGGGCGACCGAGAGGCCGTAGGCGCCGACAATCCCATACGCCTCCGCGCCCACCCCGCCGCGGCCGCTCTCGCCGTGGCAGGCCGCGCAGTGGACGTTGAACTGCTGCCGGCCGCGCTTGAGGAGCGGCTCCCACCCGCCGGCCCGCTCGACCGCCGCGTCCGGGATGCGGGCGACGAAGTACGCCTCCGTCATCTGCCCGTCGGCCCAGGTCGGGTCTTTGGGGACCGTGACGCCGTCCTTCGACTCGGTCGCGGTCGGGTCGGCGACGCCCCCGTAGTACCGCCGGTCGGCCTTCAGGAAGTCGGGCTTCGGCCCGGCGTGGACGCCGGCGTCGGCCGCGTAGTCGGTCCCGTCGTAGGGGATCGTCCCTTCAACGGGGAGCCGCATGGCCCGGCCGTCGGGGAAGAAGTCGCTCCCGCCCTGGGCGGTGTACTTCGGCTGGTACTTCATGTCGAGGAACAGGTGCCACGGGCGGGCCGCGCTGTGCTGGCCCCGGAACCCGAGGGCCGCCACCACCAGCCCGAAGCAGCCGAAGAGCGCCGTCAGCATGTACAGGTACGACATCAGCCGCCCGCGGCGGCCACGGTACGACGACAGGAACACCGTGGTGATGAGTAACACCACCGCCGCGGCGAGGACGAGCCCCACCGTCCAGTTCATGAACACGTTGGCGTCGACGTAATACACCGGCTACGCCTCCACCACGGCGACGTTGCGGCCGCCGAGGGACATCAAGAACGCCCGGGTGCCGTCCGGGTCGAACCTCGGATCGGCGGCCTCGACGGTCAGCAGGAACCCGCCCTGTGTCGACCGGCGGAAGGTCGGGTGGTTGTCGACCGGATGAAAGAGCCGCGGCAGGCCGCACAAGCCGATAAGGGCGAAGAGCGTGAAGAAGCCGGCGAACAGGACCGTCAGCTCGAAGAACACCGGCGTGAACGCCTCCCAGCTCCGGTACTCCTTCCCGGCCACGATGATCGGGTAGTAGTAGGCGCTGAGGTAGAACTGCATCGTCGCGGCGACGGACAGCCCGGTCAGGGCGCCGGCCAGGGTGAACAGCGGCAGCCGGCTGCGGGTCCGGCCGATGGCGGAAATCATCCCGTGAACCGGGAACGGCGTCCAGGCGTCGAGGAGCCGGTAGCCGGCGGCCCGGGCGGCCCGGGCGGCGTCGAGCAGGTCGTGCGGGTTGGCGAATTCGGCCACCACGCCCCACGGCTTCCCGGTCCCGCCGGGTGAGGCGACGAACGCCGGGACCGGTTCGTCGGCGGGCGGGACCACGGCGGGGGCCGCGGTCGGCGGGCCGTAGCTCGCCGCGAGGGCGTGGTCGGCGGTCGGGTACTCGCCGTTCACCTTCAGGTAACGGTCGGCCGGGGGCGGGCCGTGGTGCGGGTTGGCCTCGGGCAGGACGCCTTTCACCTCGGCCACGGCGATCATCGGCAAGAGCCGGATGAACAAGAGGGTGAGGGTGAAGAACAGGCCGAAGTCGCCGAGCATCTGCATCCAATCGACCCACGACGGGTAGAACCGGCCCCACGACCCGGGGAGGAAGTCGTGCTGGAGCGACTGCACGATGATGACGAACCGTTCGTACCACATGCCGACGTTCACGAACGTCACGGCGACGAGCACGAACCACGGCGTCTGCCGGCACCAGCGGAACCAAAACGCCTGGGGGGCGACCACATTACAGAAGATCATCGTCCAGTACGCCCAGGTGTAGTCGCCGGTGACGGCCCGGTCGGTGAACGTCTGAAGTTCATACGGGTTGCCCGAGTACCAGGCGGTGAACAGCTCCATCGTGTAGGCGTACCCGACCAGCGTACCGGTCGCCAGGATGAACTTACACATCACGTCGATGTGCTTGATCGTCACCAGGTTGTCCAGCTTGTACACGGCCCGGGCCGGGATCATGCACTGTAACACCATCGCGAACCCGCCGAAGATGGCCCCGGCCACGAAGTACGGCGGGAAGATGGTGGTGTGCCAGCCGGGGATCACCGACGTGGCGAAGTCGAAGCTGAC
>JAIEQO010000178.1 GCA_019747655.1 Gemmataceae bacterium
GCGACCAGGCAGGCCGCCGGGACGACCGCCGCGAACCGGAACACGCCCCCGGCCCACCCGAACGCCCCCACCCCGCCGGCCCACCGCCGCAGCAGCACCGCCCCGGCGGCCGCCTGTGCGGTCGACCCGACGGCGATCCCCGCCGACACGAGCAGGTGGGTGCCGAACGGGGCCGGGATGTCCGGCCGGAGGGCGTCCGCCAGGTTGGCCAGGAACGCCCCCGCCCAAACCCCGGCCAGGGCCCGCCGGCCGACCAGGAGGGTCGCCGCCAGGGCCACCCCGGCCGCCGGCCAGACCGGCCCGACCTTGTGGTCCGGCGGGAGGGCGAGCAGGAGCCCGAGCCGGGCCGTCAGGAAGTACGCCACCGCCGTCCCGAGGAGGACCGGCCAAACGTCTGACCACTTCGCCGCAACACGGACCGGGCTGGGCACGACCACCTCGGGGCTCCGGCGGGGGACGCCGAACTCTAGCTCACGCCCCGCGAGAACTACGCCCGGACCGAAATTCGCACCCCTCGGTCAGCGAAGAGGGATAATCGATCAAATCAAATTTATTGTTTTCAGTGCAGGGTGTGTGCTCCGAAACCAAACCAACGTGTACCGCCCCCGGTGCCTCCCGGGAAGGGAAGACCGGCCGCGGAACGCCCACTTTCCCGCACCCGCGGGAGTCGACCGCCCCTCTAAACCTGGCTACACACCACACGAACGCGAAAGGGGTCGGAGATGGTCGCGCAAGCGCTACCCGCCCGCCCCGACCGGCTGCCGCTCGGCAACGAGGACACCGCCCGCCGGTTGGAACAGGCGGCCAAGCTGTTGGAGGATCGGGGTGAGAACCCGTTCCGGGTGAAGGCGTACCGGACCGCCGCCGCCACCGTCCGGGGGCTCCCCCGGCCGGCCGCGGATGTCCTCCGCGAGGGCGGCCGGCGGGCCCTGATGGAGCTGCCCGGGATCGGCGACCGGCTGTCGGTCACGCTCGCCGAGCTGCTCGTCACCGGGCACATGTTGCAGATCGAGGGGCTGGGGGACCGGCCGGAGGACCTGATCGCCAGCATCGCCGGGGTGGGCCCGGGGCTGGCCGAGCGGATCCACAAGGACTTGAACGTGCAGTCGCTCGAAGAGCTGGAGCGGGCGGCCTACGACGGCCGACTCGGGCGGGTCGCCGGGATGGGGCCGAAGCGGCTGCGGGGCATCCGGGAGGCGCTTGCCGGGCGGTTCCGCCGGCCGGTCGGCGGGCCGATCGCCGACCCGCCGCCGGTCGAGGACGTGCTGGCCGTCGACGCCGCCTACCGGGACCAGGCGTCCCGCGGGGCCCTGACGACGGTGGCCCCGCGGCGGTTCAACCCGTCCGGGGAATCTTGGCTGCCGGTGCTGAAGACCCGCAAGGGCGGCCGGCGGTATCGGGCACTGTACTCGAACACGGCCACCGCCCACCGGGCCGGCCGGAACCGCGACTGGGTGGTCATCTACTTCGAGCGGGACGGGGCGACGGGCCAATGCACCGTCGTGACCGAGATTGACGGGCCGCTGGCCGGCCGGCGGGTCGTCCGCGGCCGGGAGACCGAGTCCGCCCGGCACTACGACCTGCTCCCCGAGGGGCCGGTCGCCGTTGCCCCGGAGCAGCCGGCGCTGTTCGCCGCAGACTGACCGGATCGGCCGCACGATGAACGCGGACAAGGCGCGATCAAGACAGAATTTGGTCTGTTTCTGATCGCGCCTTGTCCGCGTTCATCGTGCGGCTTCTTTGTGTCCGAGGCCCACCGGCTTCCCGCTCCTGGCGGCCTCGTAGATCGCCTCGATGACCGTCACGTCCCGCAGCCCCTCTTCGCCCGGCGTCTTGTGCGGTTTGTTCTCCAGGATAGACAGCGAGAAGTGGTCGATCTCGGCCGCGAACTGGTCGATCTGGGCCAGCTCGGTGACCCGCCGGATGCCGCGGACGGTGGTGGTCAGCTTGAGCCCGCGGTAGCGGAAGGCGTTGTCCATCCGGGCCGACCCGTCCGGCCCGATCATGGTGAACTGGCTGACGTCGTCTAGCCCGTAGTCGCACGAGCAGTTGGCCTGGGCCCCGGACGGGAACGACAGGGTGAACAGGCACCGCTGCTCCACGTCCCCGAATCGGGGATCGTCCTTCGGCTTGAAGGTCGTTGCCCGCACCTCGGCCGGCTCCTCCCCGAGGAGCATCCGGGCCTCGTTCAGGCAGTAGATGCCGATGTCCGGGACCGGCCCCCCGCCGCCCATCGCCCGGTTCGTCCGCCACGTCCCGGGCGGGACCTGTTGGGTCAGGTCGGCCACGACGAGTTGCACGCCGCCGATGTCCTTCCCCTTGGCCAAGTCGACCGCCCGGAGGTGGTGCGGCTCGTGATGCAGCCGGTAGGCGATCATCAGCCGGCGTCCCGCCTCCCGGCAGGCCGCGATCATCCCCCGACACTCCTTCGAGGTCGGGGCCATCGGCTTCTCGCAGAAGACGTGCTTGCCGGCCTTGGCCGCGCGGACGGTGTACTCGGCGTGCAGGCTGTTCGGCAGCACGACGTACACCACGTCCACGGCCGGGTCGTCTTTGACCCGGTCGAACCCGTCGTAGTCGTAGATGTGCTTCTCGGGGACACCGTACCGGGCTGCCAGGGCCTTTGCCTTCTCGGGGACGCCACTGACCAGAGCCGCCACCCGGCTCTTCTCGCACTTGGCGAACGCCGGCAACAGCTCCTCGATGGTCAGCTTGCCGAGCCCGACGAGGGCCCACCCGAGCTTCTTGCCGGGCGGCGGGGGGACGTGGACCGGGGTTCGCTGTGCGGCTGCAGCCCCGCCGAGCAGGACCGTCCCGGCGGCCAGGGCTTCGCGGCGGGTTACGGCGTTGGACATCTCAGCCCCCGGTTTGGCCGGGTCCCGGCGGCCGGGTCAGCCGGTTCCACAGCTCGTACCCGATCTCCGCCTTCGGCACCACCAGCTCGCCCGACCCGACGCTCATGTCGCCCCGGGCCTTCACCTCGGCCCGGGTCGGGTCGCGGAGGTCGACGTACACGGCCCCCTGGTCGAGCCGGGTCCCCTCCGGCACCAGCCGGACCCGCCGCAGCTCGTCGTCGGAGAATGCGTCCCGCAGGAGCAGATGGGCCGCCGGGCTGTCGTAGGCCGTCCGCACGGTCGTCACCCCGGGGCGGGCTCAGGCGGGCTTCGCTGTGGCCTCGGCCGCCGACCGGGCCATGTTCACGTTCTCCAGCTCGCCGTCCGGGTCGTGCTCGAACGCCTTCACCGCCGGGTCCATCAGCCCCTCCAGCCACTCGCCGTACCGCACCCCCGGGGGCCGGTCGTCGTGCCCCTCGAACGCCGCCAGGAACACCGCCTCGGCCACGTCGACCGTTTCGAGCCCGCGACCCATCCGCCCCTGGACGGTGGGGTATCGCTCGACCCACCGGCCGACCCGCACCCGGAGGGCGTCCTCGTACCCGGCGACCGCCGCCCGGTACGCCGGGTAGTCCCCGGCCGCCACCGCGGCGTCCAACGCGGCCCCGTCCAGCGGCATGTCCGGGAACACGTCCTGGACCGTCCCGGCCTCGTGCTTGCGGCGGTCCTCGACCTGCCCGAGCCGCTCCTTGTACGCCTTGACCAAGTCCTCCAGCGGGGCCAGTGCCCGCTCGAACGCCGCGTGCAACACCGGGTCGTGGTCGCTCGTCACCAGCGTCTCGCCGGGCAACAGCAGGGACAGCTTGACGACGTACTCGTTCGACCGGGCCCGGTACTCGACGAACACCCGGCACTCGGCGACCGGGAAGTTCCCGACCTGCCGGGCGAGCGGGTCGAGGTCGTCGGCCATGTCGGCCAACTCCCCGGCCGTCGGCTGGCACTGGTGCGGGTCGAAATGGACCTGGAGTTTGTGCCGGACCGTGTGGTCCGCGGTCGGGTCGGTCTGCATCACGGGGGCGGTCCTGTGGGGGCGGGTCGGGGGCGACGGCCCCGCCGGGAAGGAATGCGGCTGTGACGGGAAGATGCCTTCCCGACCGCGGCGGCGGGCTTACGCGGGGTTGTCCGGCGGACCGGGTGAGTCGTCCGGCCCGGGGCCGTCGCCGGAGGAGGTCGCGGCCCAGGTCAGAAGCCCGGCGGCCGTCGAAACCGATACCGTTAACACGGTTGGTACTGCGACCGCGACGGCGAGGGCGGCGACCAACAGGGCCACGAGGAGGCCGGGCCACCGCCAGATCGGCTCGAACTCGGTCACCACGCCTCGCCCAAGCAGAACGCCCACCGCGGCACCTCCGGTTGCACGAACACTCATCCGCAATCGACGTGCCGTCCGACGGCAGCGGCGGCGCGTCAGTTGCCGGAAGGTACGGACGAGGATTTTCGGGGAGGCAGCGACAATGGGCGGCGAGTACGTGGAACCCGGGCCGGCCCGGGCCGAGGTGGACGCGACCCGCGGGCCGCTCGCCGTCGAGTTCGGGGAGAACTGGTGCGGCTACTGCCGCGCGGCCCGGCCGCACGTCGAGGCCGCCCTGGCGGAATACCCGGACGTGCCGCACGTCAAGGTGGCCGACGGCCCCGGCCGGCCGCTCGGGCGGTCGTACCGGGTGAAGCTGTGGCCGACGCTCGTGGTCCTGATGGACGGTCGGGAGGTGGGGCGGGTCGTCCGCCCCGAGTCGGCCGACGAGGTCCAGCGGGCACTAGAACGGATCCGCGCGCAGCCAAACCCCGGAAGTCCGGGATAGCCGTCGTGCGGAGACCGAAGTATAGTGGCAGGTAACTACCACGCCGACGCATCCGCATGCGCGGGCGGCTGTTCCCGCGTCGGGAACAGGCCAGCGGTTCGTGGCGGGTTGTTCGGGACCGACGGAGAGAGGGTATGGGGTTGCGGATGCGGGTCCACGACCGGGAGCCGATCGGGGCGGCCCTGCGGCGGTTCAAGAAGCTGATCGAGCGGAGCGGGATGAAGGGCGAGCTGCGGGCCCACGAGTACTACGAGAAGCCGTCCGAGGCCCGGCGGCGGCAGGAAGTCCGCCGGCAGAAGGCGATCCGCAAGGCGGCGAGCATGCCCAGGCCTTGACCGGACCGGGCGTGCGGCGACCGACCACACGACCATTTCGGCCGCAGCCGCCCGACACATCCGGCGGCCAACTCCCGATTAGCAACGACTTTGTAGTGGGGATTTGAAGCCCACAAAACGCGGCCGCCCCGGCCGGTCCTCGGGTGAGGTCCGGCCGGGGCGGTGGTGTCTTCGTCGATCCCGGTAAAGGGTCAGCGGGTGGTGTGTGGGTGTGGGCCGGGGGCATGGCGGCTGCCCCCGCCTCGCGGCGGGGGGCCGCTGTGTGTCTTCGGATCCTTAGAAAGGAGGTGATCCAACCGCAGGTTCCCCTACGGTTACCTTGTTACGACTTAGTCCCAA
>JAIEQO010000169.1 GCA_019747655.1 Gemmataceae bacterium
ACCGGCCCGCTGGCCCGGGCCGTCGGCCGGTTCCGGGGGCCGGCGGTGAACGTCTGCGGGGCCCTGGCCGGGCTCCCGTTCCCGGCCGTCGGGATCGACAACCCGGCGGTCGGGCGGGCGGCCGCCGACCACCTGCTCGGCCGCGGGCTGCGGCACTTCGCGTTCCTCGGGCACGGCGGGTTCGCCTTTTCGACCCGGCGGGAGGAGGGGTTCGCCGGGCGGGTCCGGGCGGCCGGGTTCGGGGCGGCCGTGTACCGGGCCCCGGGCGGCACCGACTTCCACCCGGACGGCCCCCCGGCCGGCCCGCCCGGGCGGCTCGGGGCCTGGCTCCGCCGGCTCCCCCGGCCGTGCGGGCTGTTCGCCTGCAACGACATCTGGGGCGGGTACGTGACCGAGGTGTGCCGGCGGGAGGGGGTCCGCATCCCGGACGACCTGGCCGTCGTCGGGGTGGACGACGACGACCTGCTGTGCGAGCTGGCCCGCCCGCCGCTCTCCAGCGTCCGGGTCCCGTCCGACCGGATCGGGTTCGAGGCCGCGGCCCTGCTCGACCGGCTCCTAGCCGGGCGGAAGCCGCCATCCGGGCCGACGCTCCTCCCCCCGCTCGGGGTCGCGGTCCGGCCGTCGTCGGACCTGCTGGCGGTGGACGACCCGGCCGTCCGGGAGGTGCTCGGGGCGATCCGCGGGGCCGGCCCCCGGCCGGTCCAGGTCGGCGACGTGGTCGGCCGGCTGGACATCTCCCGCCGGTCGGCCGAGCGGCGGTTCCGGCGGGCGGTCGGGCGGGGCATCGCGGCCGAGATCCGCCGGGCCCGGGTCGAGCGGGCCAAGGACCTGCTGGCCGGGACCGGGCTGAGCGTGGCCGAGGTGGCCGCCCGGGCCGGCTTCCCGTCCCCCCAGCGGTTCGCCGTCGCCTTCCGCCGGGACGCCGGCCTGACCCCGACCGCGTACCGCTCCCGGCACGGCCCGGGCCGGCCGGGCTGACCCGGTCCTGGCCCCGGGGGGTCGGTTCCGTAGGGTGGGACCAGCGACCCCGTTGCGGTCGCCGGACCCCTCCCACGGAGAGCCGCCATGATCCGGTTCGCTGCCGCCCTCCTCGCCGCCGGCCTCGTCGCCGCCACGGCCCCGGCCCAGGACTGGGCTAAGGCCAAGCTGGAGAAGTCGCCCCGGCACGGGGAGTACGTCAAGCTCAAGAACGGCAACCGCGAGGTGACGGCCTTCGTCGCCTTCCCGGAGGTCAAGGACAAGGCCCCGGCGGTGGTCGTCATCCACGAAATCTTCGGGCTGGCCGACTGGCCGAAGCTGGTCTGCGACCAACTCGCCGAGAAGGGCTTCATCGCCATCGCCCCGGACCTCCTGAGCGGCCCCGAGGGCGGGACGGACAAGCTGCCCGACGCCCGCAAGGCGATCATGAGCCTGCCGCCGGACCAGGTGACGGGCGACCTGAACGCGGCCGTCGCCTACGTGTCCAAGCTGCCGGCGTGCAACGGCAAGGTCGGGGTGGCCGGGTTCTGTTGGGGCGGCGGGCAGGCGCTGCGGTTCGCCACCAACAACAAGGACATCAAGGCGGCGTTCGTCTTCTACGGTGCGGCCCCGCTCGGCGAGGAGGACGTGAAGCGGATCGGCTGCCCGGTGTACGGGTTCTACGGGGAGAACGACGCCCGGATCAACAGCACCATCGACAAGTCGAAGGAGCAGATGAAGGCGGCCGGGAAGACGTTCGACCCGGTCATCTACGCGGGGGCCGGGCACGGGTTCCTGCGGGCCGGCGATGGCCCCAAGCCGCGGGAGGCCGACGCCAAGGCGAAGGACGAGGCCTGGACCCGGTGGACGGCGTTGCTGAAGAAGATGTGACCGGCCCCGGGCGTCGGTTCGGCGGTGAGCGGCGCGGCGTCAGCCCGCCTGTCGGCGAATCAACACCGGCGGGCTGACGCCGCGCCGCTCACCGGGGTGACGATGATAACCGTCCTCTGCTACGGCGACTCGAACACCTGGGGGTACGAGCCGGGGACGGCCCGGCGGCTGCCGCGGGAGGTCCGCTGGCCGGGGGTCGCCCGGGCCGCCCTCGGGCCGAGGTTCGAGCTGGTCGAGGAGGGGCTGAACGCCCGCACAACCGTCCTCGACGACCCGACCCGGCCGGGCCGCAGCGGGCTGACGTATCTCCGCCCGTGTCTGGAGTCGCACGCCCCGCTCGACCTCGTCGTCCTGATGCTCGGGACGAACGACCTGAAGCACCGGTTCGGGCTCGGGGCCTACGACATCGCGGCCAACGCGGCGATGCTCATCGCTACGGTCCAGCAGACTCCCTGCGGGGTCGGCGGGGTGGCCCCGCCGGTGCTGCTGGTGTCGCCGCCAGCCATCGGGGAGTTGTCCAACCTGGCCGACCTGTTCGCCGGGGCCGGGCCGAAGTCGCGTGAGCTCGCCCGCCACTACCGGGCGTTCGCCGAACAGGCCGGGTGCCGGTTCCTGGACGCCGCGACGGTAGCCGAGGCCGACCCGGCGGACGGCGTCCACCTCGGCCCGGCCGGGCACGCCGCCCTCGGCCGGGCCATCGCCGCGGCGATCCGCGACATCCTCGGCGGCTGACCGGGTGGCATCCGGCCGGGCTGTCGGGTCCGACTAAACACTAAACACTCCCACACTAAACACTACTCCCGTGCAGGCGCTGGCCGACGCGATCCGCAGCCGCAACGCACTGCTCTTCGTCGGGGCCGGGGTGTCGATGAACCTCGGGGTCCCGTCGTGGGCCGAGCTGACCGCCCACATCGCCGACCGGCTCGGGTACGACGCGAAGGAGTTCGAGACCCTCGGCAGCGATCAAACCCTGGCCGAGTTCTACGCCCTCCAGACCGGCTCGATCGGCCCGTTGCGGAGCTGGATGGACGTGGAATGGCACCGGGACGCGGCCGAGAAGGTGGCCAAGTCCGAGGTCCACCGGCTGATCGTCAAACTCGGCTTCCCGGTCGTCTACACGACCAACTACGACCGCTACCTGGAACTCGCCCACGAGGCCCACGGGGCGGCGTACACGAAGGTGGCGAACATCGGCGAGCTGGCCGCCCCCCCGCCCGGGGCCACGCAGATCGTGAAGTTCCACGGCGACTTCGAGGACGACGGGTCGATCGTCCTGACCGAGTCGAGCCACTTCGACCGGCTGGCCCTGGAGGGGCCGCTCGACCTGAAGCTCCGGGCCGACCTGCTCGGCCGGGCGGCCCTCTTCATCGGGTACAGCCTGTCCGACGTCAGCATCCGCTACCTGCTGTACCGGCTGCACCGGCTGTGGGAGGCGTCGGCCTACGCCCGGGTCCGGCCGAAGGTGTACGTCTTCCTCGGCCGGCCGAACCCGGTCCAGGCCCGGGTCCTGGCCGGGTGGGGGATCGTCCCGCTGTTCTCGGAGAGCCCGGACATCGGCGAGGGGCTGAGGCAGATGCTGGCAGAGTTGCTCGAAGAAGTGCAGCGGGGCGGCGGGGAGGACAGGACGGACACGCCGGGCGAGCCGGAGAAGCCGGCCCCGAAGCGGAAGCCCCGGAAGCGGAATTAGGGCCTGCCGGGCGGGCCCTACGACACGGCTGCGGCCGCCTCGACGTGGGCCTCCTCCAGGATGCGAAGGAACCGCCGCCGCTGGGTCTCGACATCCACCCCGGCGGCCGACGCTGCGATCCCCTCGAAGAACCCGAGCCGGAACCGCCGGAGCCGGTGGTACAGCTCGACCCGCTCGCCGGGCTCCATGTCGCGGGCCAGTTCGACGAGCTGAGCGTCCGGGGCACGGAGCACGGCCCGGTAGTCGAGCTTACCGGACGGGCCGCGGAAGTGGCGGGTGAGATTGGGCGGCAGCGGGAACACGGCTGGCTCCAGGGGTTGACGACTCCGCGGCCGTGAAGTGCAACTCCGGTGCCGGAGCCGCCGGCCGAACCTCCCACTGCTACAGACGTCCCTGAACTATTCCGACCGCCGGTCCGTGCCCGGATGCCGCCATGGCCGACCTCGTCCGGGTCAGCAAGTTCCTCAGCCTCGTCCTCCGGCATAAGCCGGAGCAGATCGGCCTCTCGCTCGACCCGAACGGCTGGGCCGACGTGGACGAGCTGATCCGGCTCGCCACCGCCGCCGGCCGGCGGCTCGACCGGCCGCTCCTGGACCGCATCGTCGCCGAGAACGACAAGAAGCGGTTCGCGTTCAGCGACGACGGCCGCCGCATCCGCGCCAGCCAGGGGCACTCGGTCGAGGTGGACTTGGCGTTGTCGCCGGTGACGCCGCCCGAACTCCTCTACCACGGGACGGCCACCCGGTTCCTGGACTCGATCCGGGCGACCGGCCTCCGCCCCGGCAGCCGCCAGCACGTCCACCTGTCGGCCGACGAGGCGACGGCCACGACGGTCGGCCGCCGGCACGGGGTGCCGGTCGTCTTGGTGGTGAAGGCCGACGAGATGGCCGCGGCCGGGCACAGCTTCTACCGGTCCGCGAACGGCGTCTGGCTGACGGAGCGGGTGCCGGCGGAGTTCTTGACGATCCCTGGCGAGCGGGGGGCGTGAGCCGGCGGATGATTCCTGGGACCGGCCGACGATCACCGCCCCAGCTCGACGAACTGGGTGACGCCCTTCGTCGGCAGCTCGCCCTTCTCCAGGACCGTATCGACGAGGTAGTACAGGAACTCCCGGAACTCCGGCGGCTCGACCCCGTCGGCCAGGGCCTCGGCCTTGGCCCGGAACTTGTCCACCAGCTTGTCGGCCTTGCCGAACACGTCGGCCGCGAAGTACAGGTCCCGCACCCGGGCCACGACCCCTTCGGCGTCGGCCCCCGCCGCCCGGGCTTGCCGGACCAGGTGCAACAGCTCCTCCCGCCGGGCCGGCGGCGACCCCTCCAGGGCCAGCGCCAGGAGCAGCGTCGGCCGGGCCGCCAGCACGTCCTGCCCGGCGACGAGCTTGTTGTCCTCGTCCCCGGCCCAGTCCTTCAGGTCGTTGAGCACCTGGAACGCCACCCCGACGTTCCGGCTGAAGTCGGCAATCATCTTTTCGTAGGCGTCCGCCGGCCCGGCCAGCCGCACCCCGGAGTACAGCGCCGCCTCGAACGCCGGGGCCGTCTTCAGGGCGTACACCTTGAGGGCGTCGAGCGTCGTCAGGGCCTGGTCGGCGGCGTCCCGCCACAGCAGCTCGGCCCCCTGGCCCTCGGACAGCTTCAGGTGGGCGTCGGCCAGCTTGTCCAGGATGTCGGCCGCGACCTCCGCCCCGAGGGCCTTCCGGTCGCGGGACACGAGCCGGTAGCCGAGGCCGATCAGGTAGTCGCCGACGTTGATGGCCACCCCGGTCCCGTGGGTCCGGTGCAGCGTCTCGACCCCGTACCGGAAGGCGTCGTCGTCCTCGATGTCGTCGTGG
Organism: Gemmataceae bacterium; assembly: GCA_019747655.1. GTDB lineage: Bacteria > Planctomycetota > Planctomycetia > Gemmatales > Gemmataceae > Urbifossiella. Next base: position 5,364 of record JAIEQO010000169.1, read on the forward strand.
ACGAGGCTGGCCTTGTGGAACGTCTCGATGGC
>JAIEQO010000609.1 GCA_019747655.1 Gemmataceae bacterium
GCCCGCTCGCCACTCGTCTACGGCCTCGCCCGCACCTCGACCGGCGGCATCCGGGCCGCGGTCGCCCTCGCCGACCGCCTCGGGGCGACGATCGACCCGGCCGGCACCGGCGGCCCGGCGGTGGTCGCCCTCCAGCAGGCCGGCCAATCGACCTGCTCGCTCGGCGAGGTCAAGGCCCGGGCCGACCTCGTCGTCTTCTGGGGCTCCGACCCCGTCAGCACCCACCCCCGCCACCTCGAACGGTACTCGCTCGACCCGCCCGGGCGGTGGGTCCCCGGCGGCCGCAAGGACCGGTTCCTGGTCGTGGTCGACGAGGCCGAGACCGAGACGGCGAAGCTGGCCGACCTGTTCGTCCCGGTGACACCGGGGCGTCACTGGGAGGCGCTCTGGACGCTGCGGATGCTGGTGCGGGGGATCGAACCGAGACCCCTCCCCCTAACCCCCTCCCCGCGGCAGGGAGGGGGAAGAAGACCGGACCCCTCCCCCCGGCCCCCTCCCCTACGAGGGGAGGGGGAGCAAGCCCCGAGCCGGCCGTCTTCTCCGGTCCCCCCTCCCCCCGCGGGGGAGGGGGTTAGGGGGTGGGGTCTGGGCCCCCTCGCCGCCCGGATGACGGCCTGCCGGTTCGGGGTGGTCTTCTCCGGCGACCGGCTGACCGCCGGGCGGACCGGCCACCGCACCGCCGAGGCCCTGTTCCAGCTCGTCGCCGACCTGAACGACCGCACCCGGTTCTACGCCCGGCGGATGGGGGACGACGTGTCCGGGGCCGGCGCCGTCCTGACCTGGCAGACCGGCTACCCGTTCGGGGTGAACCTCGGCCGCGGCTATCCGCGGTACAACCCGGGCGAGTTCACCGGCCCGGACATGCTCGCCCGCGGCGAGGTGGACGTGTGCCTGTTGGTCGGGTCGGACGCGGCGGCCGGGCTGCCCGACCCGGCCCGGGCCCACCTCGGCCGCATCCCGGTGGTGGCGCTCGACCCGCCGGAGGCCGAGCCGACGGTGCCGGCGGCGGTCGCCTTCACCACGGCCGCGTTCGGCGTCCACGGTTCCGGCACCGCGCACCGGATGGACGACGTGACGATCCCCCTGCGGGTCCTCCTGCCGACCGCCTACCCGGGTGATGATGAGGTGCTGGGCGAGCTGCTGAAGCGCGTTTCTTTGGGCCGGCGGTGCCGCCCACGGGGAAGCGGCCGGAACCGCCGGCCCAACTAAACGCCGGCCGCCTCAACCCCCCGCGATCTCCCGCAGCAGGGCGAGCGCCCGCCGCGCTTCAACCGTGAACCCGCCCGTCGTCATCGCCCAGCCGAACACGAACAGGCCGACCGGGGCGAAGAGGATCGGCCGCCAGTCGCCGGCCAGCCCGTCCCGCACGAACATCCACAGGCACCCGACAACGGCCAGCCCGGCGCACGCGAGCCACACGGACATGAAGGCCGCCGCCCACAACTGGAGGGCCGCCGTCCCTTCGATCACCGACCCGTCCGGCGTCCACACGACGCGGCCCTCGATGTCCGGCCGGAACGAGTTCCGGTAGCGGATGACCCGCGTGACCCGGAACTCGTTCGGCCCGACCTCGCCCTCGAACGGCCGGCCCGGCGGCTCGAACGGCCAGCGAACCCACCGGACCGGCTCGACCGCCGCGGCCAGCCGGGCCATCACCTCCGCCGGCGGCAGCGGCGACTCCAGCCGGAACCGGCGGTACGGGAACAGCGGCACGGGCGGCCCTACTTCTTCTCGGCCTTCTTGGTGAAGACGATGACGTGCTGCCAGGACAGCGGCGTCGTCTTCGCGTGCTCCAGCTCCGGGAACGGCTCCATCTCCTTGAGCACCTGCCGCTCGGTCATCTTGTGGACCGGCTTGATCGGGACCGCCGGGTCCTCCGCCTTGAACTCCACGAACACCAGCCGCCCGCCCGGCTTCAGGGCCGCGACCATCTTCTCGGCCATCTCGAACGGGAACTCGAACTCGTGGTACACGTCCACCAGGAGGATCAGGTCGACCCCGCCGGCCGGCAGCTTCGGGTCCTTGACCGTCCCGTTCACCGCCTCGACGTTCTTCACCTTCTTCTGCTTGGCCCGGGCCTCGACGATCTTGAGCATCTCCGGCTGGATGTCCGAGGCGATCACCTTCCCCGTCTCGCCGACCAGCGGGGCCAGCCGGAACGTGTGGTAGCCGCTCCCGGCCCCCACGTCGGCCACCACCATCCCCGGCTTCACGTCCAGGGCCTTCAACAGCTTGGCCGGCTCCTCCTCCTCCACCCGGGTCGGCCGGTCGAGCCACCCCGCCCCCTGGTAGCCCATGACGTGGGCGATCTCCCGCCCCAGGTAGAACTTGCCGATCCCGTCCGGGTCGTGGTCGGCCCGGGTCTCGTACTTCGGCGGCGACCGCGGCGGCGGGTCGGCCGCCCCGGCGACGGCCGCCCCCAACAGCCCGCACACGGCCCAGACCGACGCCCGCGTCATGGCTGATCCTCGTTCGGGCGGGCGGGGGCCGCCGGCCGTTCGGACGCCGGCCCGAAGGCCCGGCGGGAAAATAGTGGAAAAAATTGCACTGAATTCCTTGACAGGCCGAAATCGGGGGTGTACTAATTGGTGTACTTAACACCACCACCGCCCCGGCGGTGGTGGCGGGACCCCTCCCCAGCCGCCGGGCGGGGGGCCACGCGCCAGGGCCCCGGCCCCCCGCCCGGTCCCGTCCCGCTCGTCCCGGCCGGGCTGTTGTACGCCCCGGCCGCCCCCGCGGGAGGGACCGCCCCGATGCCCCCGAAGATCGGCCACAGCACCTACTCGGAAACGTTCGTCGGGTACTCCATCGCCGCCGACGAGTGGGAGTTCATCAAGGCCGTGGCCGCCTACCAGAAGCGGTGGGGCCGCCGCTACCCGTCGTGGCGGGAGGTCCTGCACGTCGCCCGGGCCCTCGGCTACCGGAAGGTCGCCGCCCCGGAGCCGTTCGCCGACCCGACCCCGGCCGAGGCCGCCCTGGTCGCCGCCGCCCGGCAGCACGAGGCCCGGGCGGCCGGGCTCGAACCGCCCGACCCGGCCCCACCGCCCGAGGCCGACCCGGCGGCCGCATGACTTCCCGTTCGGTGGCACAGGCATTCCTGCCTGTGCTGCTGAAGAAGCACAGGCAGGAATGCCTGTGCCACCGGAACCATCAACCTGTTGACCACATCACCCGATCGCGGCCGCCGGCCGGAGGTTCTGCCATGCGCGCCTTGTCGAGCATCCTGAAGGCCCTCCGGCCGGCCCCGCCGAAGCCGGCCCCGCCGCGGGTGGCCGGGCTGTTCGCCCCGCCCGGGCCGGCCGCCGGGTGGTGGCAGGACGACCCGGCCGAGCAGCTCCGCAACTACCGGTCGTGGGTTTATGCCGCCGTCAACGCCATCGCCCAGGAGGCCGCCCGGCATCGCCCCGTGTTGTACACGAACACCGGCCCGGCCGAGCCCGACCAGAGGCCGCTCCCCCACACCCACCCGCTCGCCCGGCTCCTGGACCGGCCGAACCCGTGGCTCACCCCCTGGGAGCTGTGGTATCTCACGGTCGTCTATCTCGAGTTGACCGGCAACTGCTTCTGGTACGTCGCCCCGCAGACCGTCGGCGACACCCGGCTCGGCACGCCCGGCGAAATCTGGGTCATCCCGACCCCGTGGGTGCGGGTGGTGCCGGACCCGAAGGAGTACGTCAAGGCGTACCGCGTCACCGCCCCCGGGGCCGGGGCCGAGACGTTCGGCCCGGACGAGGTCGTCCACCTCAAGTACCCGAACCCGCTCGACCCGCACTACGGCCTGTCGCCGCTCCAGGCCAACGCCCTGACGGTCGACGCCCACACCGAGCTGATGCGGAGCCGGTGCCTGACGTTCCAGGCCGGCCCCCGGCCCGGCGTGGTCCTTCAGACGGACCAGACCCTGACCGATCAGACCGTGACCCGGCTGGAGGAAAAGCTCCGGGCCAAGTTCGCCGGCCGGGACAACTGGCACCGGCCGATGGTCCTGGAGCAGGGGCTCAAGGCCAGCCCGTGGACCCTGACGCCCGCGGAGATGGACTTCCTCGACTCGGCCCGGATGACCCGGGAAGAAATCTTGGCCGTGTTCCGGGTCCCGCCGCCGATCACCGGGATCGTCGACCACGTCGGGCTCGGGGCGAACATCTGGCTGGGTGCCCGGGTGATGTTCTGCGAGGGCACCATCCAGCCGAAGCTCGACCTGGTCGGCCAGTGCCTGACCCGGGACCTCGGCCGGCGGTACGGCCCGGACACGGTCATCGCCTTCCCGGACTGCTCGCCCCGCAACCAGGACCAGCGGCGGCAGGACGACGAGCTGGACGCCCGGCTGGGCCTGCGGACGTTCAACGAGATCCGCAAGAGCCGCGGCCTCACCCCGTACCCCGACCCCCGGTTCGACGCCCCGATCCTGCCGGACGAGCTGCGGGGGCGAGGCACGGAAGAGAAGACCCGCCCGCAGATGACGCAGACTCCGGCGCAGATCGACGCAGATGAAGACCGGGCAGGATGAAGACCGGACATCTCGGTTCCTGACTTCGTCGCCTTCTGTCTGATCTGCGTTTCATCTGCGCCGGAGTCTGCGTCATCTGCGGCCCTGCCTTTCTCCGCCCCCCAACCCCAGGAGCCCCCATGCCCCCCGCGATCCGCGCCGATCCCGTCACCCCCGAAGGAATCCGCCCCCTGCCCAACGGCGGGTTCGGGGCCGCCCACCCGGACGCCCGGACCCTGTCCGTCGACCCGGCCAGGCTCCGCATCCGCAGCGTCATCAGCACCGCCGAGCCCGACCGGGCCGGGGACGTGGTCGTCCCGGGCGGCCTCCGCAACCTCGACGACTACATGCTCAACCCGGTCGTCCTGTGGGCCCACAACCGCACCCAGTTCCCGCCGGTCGGGGCGTGCGAGTGGGTCGACGTGCAGCCCCGGCGGGTGGTGGCCGAGACCCGGTTCGCGCAAGGTGTGCCGTTCGCCGAGGACATCTTCCGGCTGTACGAGCAGGGCGTCCTCCGCGGCTGGTCGATCGGGTTCGTCCCGCGGAAGGCCCGGCGGCTGCCCGCGGGCGGCCCCGGCCCGGCCGGCCTGTACGTCGCCGAGTGGGACCTGCTGGAGTACTCGGCCGTGCCGATCCCGGAGAACCCCGGGGCGCTGACCGTGGCCATCCAGAAGGGCCTGGTCCGCGACCCGTCGCTGCGGGAGTGGCTGGGCCGCATACCCGACGACCCCGGCGGCAAGCTGTTCCGCGCCCGCGACGTGCTGAGCGGGTTGGTGGCGTAGTGCTCTGGACCCCACCCCCTATCCCCCTCCCCCGCGGGGGGAGGGGGGACCGGGCAACGACCCCACCCGACGAACCTCCGGCCGAGTGCGGGGGCAACCACCGGTCGGCTTGTGTCTGGTCCCCCCTCCCCCCGC
>JAIEQO010000851.1 GCA_019747655.1 Gemmataceae bacterium
GGGTGGGGCGGCGGCGCGGGGGGGGGCCCCCCCCCCTAGTTTGGTTACCCACCCCCGCCCCCCCCCCCCCCCCCGCTCGCCGGTCGGTTACACCCGGGCCGGGGCGGCGTGGGCGACCCCGCTGGCCGACCCGTTCACCCCGACCGGCCGGGCGGCCGGCTCCAGGGCCTCCTCCAACACCCGCCCGGTCATGTACCCCGGGACCGGCAGCCCCAGCAGGGTCAGCAGGGTCGGGGCGATGTCCAGGGTCGAGCACTCGCCGACGGCGGCCCCCTTGCGGACCCCCGGCCCGGCCATGATGAGGACGCCCGGCTTGTCGTGGTACCCCTGCTTCGGGGTCGGGTCCTTCTCGGCCACCAGCTCGCCCAGCTTGACCCGCTTGCCGGTCGTCGGGAAGACGCAGTCGGCGGCCAGGTCGAGCGGCCGGGGGAGCTTCTGGAGGACGTTCACGCAGATCGTGTTCCCGGCCTCGACGCACGAGAACAGCGGCGTCCCCGGCTCCTTCAGGTACGCCTCCCGCAGCCCCCGGACGGCCTCTTCTTGGGCCTTCGGGTCGGTGAACTCGATGTTCCACTGCGGGGCCATCACCGAGTACGGCTTGCACCGCCCCTTCACCCCGATCAGATCGAGGACTTGGGCGATGTCGTTCATCCGGACCACCGACCGGCCGTCCCGGAACTCCTCGCTGACGTAGGGCTGCTGACCGAGCCCGGAGGCGACAACGACCGTGGTGTCCGGGCCGACCTCATTCACCACCCGGCGGACCAGCTCGTCGGCGACCGAGTAGCCGAAGCGAATGGCCCCGGCGTAGTTCTTCATTTCCTCCGCGGACGGCTTCTCCAGGAACGGGTTCGGGTCGAACGACCGCCAGTACCGGTGCATGTAGTGGGCGGCGTGGTTCGAGTGGAAGGTGCTGAAGTCCGGCCGGTGCTTCCGCCACAGGAAGGCGAAGAAGTCCAGGTTGATGAGCGGCTGGAGGCTGACCTTCTCCCAGTCCTTCGCCTTCCCGAGCTTCTTGCGGACGACGAACGACGCGGCCCGGGCGAGGGTGGACACCCGTAGACCCAGCTTCCGAAGCTTCATCAGGAGCCCGACCTTGCCCGGCCGGGGCTCGTCGGTCAGCGGGTTGTGGGCCCGGGTGTACATCAGGTTCAGGTCCTGGATCGGCTTGAGGTCGGCCGGGAACGTCTCGGCCGACGGGGAGAACGTCCCCGGGACCCAGAACCCCTTCACGTCCGGCCGCGGCGGCCAGGACATGATCGACCCGAACACCCCGACCGACTTGCCGGCGTCGGCGGCGAGGTCCCACACCTTCGGCCCGGTCACCGTCTCCGGCGGCTGCTCCAGGAACTTGACCCCGTGCTCGCCGGCCGGCCGGCCGGTGTAGACCGTCATCCACGAAATCCACGGGTCGAGGTCGGGCGGGTTCTCCGGGGCGACCGGGGTGGCCTTCGCCCCGTTGCGGATCAACTCGGCCAGCCCCGGCAACGCCCCCTCCTTCAGGAGGGGCTCGACGATCCGCCAGGTGATCTCGTTCAGCTCGACCAGGACAACCTTCCGGGCGGGTGTGGCGGTCACGGTGTCACTCCGGGGGGCCGTGAAGGAAAAAGGCAAAAGGAACAAGGGTCAACGAACGCGGACGCCCGACCGGCCCGTGTTCCTCGTTCCTTCTTCCTTGTTACTTACTACCGATGCCAGCACCGCCTCCAGGTCGGCGGCCGTCCGCCGGCGGTCGCGGGGCCCCTCGGCCGGGGCCGGGGGCGGGCGGTCCAGGACTTCGACGATCCCGGCGGCTAACCGGTTCGGGTCGTCCGGCGGGATCAGCACCCCGGCCCCCAGGTGGGCCACCTCGGGCACCCCGCCGACGGCCGTGGCCACGAACGGCGTCCCGCACCCGGCGGCTTCCAGGAGCACGTTCGGCACGCCCTCCGACCGGCTGGCCAGGACGAACAGGTCGGCCGCCCGGAACCAGTCCGGCAGCTCGGCGTGCGGCCGCGGGCCGTGGAACCGGACCCGGTCGGCGACCCCGAGGGCGGCCGCCCGGGCTTCTAACTCCCCCCGCAGCGGCCCCGACCCGATCAAGTGTAGCACCCACCGGCCGGCCGCCGTCGGGAGTTGCCCGCACGCCTCGACCAAGATGTCCACCCCCTTGATCGGCAAGAGGTTGCCGACGAAGAGCAGGTGGCGGGTGCCGTCGTCGGCCACCCCGACCGCCGCCCGGGCCGCCGCCCGGTCGCCGGGGCAGAACGTCTTCCGGTCGATCCCGTTCTGGACCACCCGGACCCGGGCCGGGTCGGCCCCGAGGGCGGCCGCCCGGCCGGCCAGGTCGCGGGACACCACCACCACCGCGTCCGCCTCCCGGAGGGCGGCGGCGGTGTTCGCCCGCCGGCCGGGGAACTCCTCCAGGGCCCGCAGGTCCGACCCGTGGACCTTGACCACCACCGGCAGCCCGGCCCGGCGGGCCAGCCGGACCCCGGCCCACCCGTCCGGGTAGGCCCACGGGGCGTACACCACGTCCGGGGCGAACTCGGCCGCCGCCCGCCGGAACGTCCGCCCGACCGACCACTGGTAGAACCGCCCGTACTGCCCGCGGAGCATTTTCGGGGTGTACCAGTACCGCGGGTGGTCGACCGTCAGCCCGTCGTGGACGACCCGCCGGTCCGGCGGGAGCAGCCGGGCGGCCGCCTGCCGCTCGTCGGTCCACAGGATCGGGGCGATCACCCGGACCGGGTGTCGTTCCGCCAACAGCCGCAGGTCCTGCCGGTTGAACGCCGCCCGGTGCGGCTGGTACGGGTTCGGGTACAGGTTGGTCAGGGCCAGGATACGCATCGGCGAAGTTTCGAGTTTCGAGTTTGAAGTTTCGAGTGAGTACCGCCACCTCGGAGTAGACCCAGGCGTCTACCTGCATGAACTCGAAACTCGAAACTTTAGACTCGAAACTGGGCCAGGGCGCGGTAGCGGGCCTCATACCCGGCGGCCACCCGGTCCAGGGCGTACCGGTCGGCCACCGCCCGCCGGCCGGCCTCGGCCAGCCGCCCCCGGAGCCCGGGGTCGTCCAACAGTCGGCCGATCGCGGCCGCCGCGGCCGTCGGGTCGCCGGGGGGGAACAGGAGCCCGTCGGCCCCGTCGGCGACCACCGCCGGGATGCCGCCGACGGCCGCCGCCGCCACCGCCGCCCCGGCCCGCCAGGCTTCGAGCAGCGAGACCGGGAAGCCCTCGGACCGGCTGGTCAGGCTGAACACGTCCATCGCCCGAAGGAACTCGTCCGGGCGGGATTGGTAGCCGGCCAAAACAACCCGATCGGCCATCCGCAGCCCGGCGGCGAAGGCTTCGAGCTTCGGCCGCTGCGGACCCTCTCCGACCAGCACGAGCCGGAGGTCCGGGTGCCGGGGGCGGAGAGCGCTAACTGCATGGATGAGGATATCTTGCCGCTTCTCCTCGGCAAGCCGTCCGACCGTCCCGACGACAAGGGCGTCGGGCGGGATGCCGAGGTTCCGCCGCACCTCGTCCCGCGGCCGGCCCCCCGGCGGGACCGGCGGGACCCCGTTCGGCACCACCTCGATCTTCCCCCGCGGGACGGTCCACCACCGGCCGACGGACGCGGCGATCTCCGGGGAGACGCAGCAAAACCGGTCGATCGATGGGGCGGCCGCCCGGAGCCGCAGCCGGACCTGGGCCTTCGCACGCCAGCCGCTCACCAGTTGGACGTGGTTGCCGTGCTCGGTGTGGACGACCGGCAGGGGCGGGGCCAGCCGCTTGGCCGCCCGGCCGAGGTACAGCGCGGCCCCGACCTGGTGGGTGTGGACGACATCCGGGCGGAGCCCGGCCAGCGCCTCGGCCGCCTTGTCGATGTACTCCGGCCACCACCCGGCCGGCTTCCCGAGGCTGACGACCCCCGCCCCGGCCGCCTCGGCTTCGGGGCCCAGCGCCCCCGGCCGCTCGACGCACACCGCCGTGACCCGGTGGCCGGCCGCGACCCCGGCCCGGACCAGGTCCAGGACGATCCGCTCCAGCCCGCCGACGTCCAGCGACAGGACGCCGTGGGCGATGTGCAGGGGCCGGCCCATCACGCCCCCCCGCTGCCGGGCCGGCCGGCGATCCGGTCCAGGTGGCCGGCCAGTTCCCGGGCCAGGGCCGCCCGGGTGAACCGCCCCAGGGCCGCCGGGTCCGGTACCGCCGGCTCCCCGGCCCGGACGGCCGCCCCGAGTTCGGCCAGCCCGCGGCCGATGGCCGGCACGTCCCGCGGCGGGGCGACCCGGTGCAACACCCCGCTCCGCTTCAACACCGCCGCCACGTCCCCCTCGGGCTCGGCCAAAGCCAGGATTGGCCGCCCGGCGCCGAAATACTCGTACAGCTTGGCCGGCACCCCGGCTGTCCGCCCCGGGGTGTCCAGCAGTAGGAGCAGGTCGGCCCCGTGCATGGCGGCCAGCGACTCGCCGTAGGAGACCTGCCCGAGCGTCTCGATGTCCGGGGTGAGGTTCCGCTTGGCGATCTCCTCGGCCAGGTCGAACCCGGCGGCCGCGGCCCCGGCGGCGCGGCCGATCAGCCGGGTCCGGAACCCCCCGCCGGCGTCGGCCAGGGCGTCCAGGTACGGCCGCGGGTCCCGCCCGGCGTACAGCTCGCCGGTGTGGACGACCCGGAGCACCCCGTTGGCCGTCGGGGCTGTTCCGGGAGTGGATTCGGGCGGGTCGAACCCGTTGGTCAGGGTGACGATCTTGTCCCGGGACCCGGGGTATGCATCGGCGAACGCCCGGGCGGCGGCCGGGGCGTTGGCCAGGATCAGGTCGGCGGCCCGCAGCACCGTCCGCTCGCCCCACCGGGCGAACCGCCGGCCGGTGTCGCCAATGTTGGAGAGCCACGGGTCGCGGAAGTCGGCCACCCACGGCAGCCCGTACCGCCGCTTCAGGGCCAGCCCGAGCAGGTGGACGCAGTGCGGCGGGCCGGAGGTGAGGACGGCCGCCGGGCGGGTCTCGCGGACGGCCCGCCGGCAGGCCGCGAGGCCCCGCGGCAGCCACGACGGGTACGACCCGCAGAGCCGCTGGACCGGCTTCCACAGGAGACCCGTCGGGTACTCGGCCGGGTAGACCCGCACGTCCGGCGGGACAACGGCCAGCAGCTTCGGGTCGGACGGCTCCCACGGGATGCGGGGCGGGGCGACCACGGCCGTCGCCCACCCGGCCGCCGGCAGGTGGCGGGCGAACCCGAGGGTGCGGAACGTCCCGCTCGCCGCCGACGGCGGGAAGTGGTACGTCACGATCAGGAGCGTCGGCCGGTCCTGGGACTGTCCGTTCATCGTCACCGGGCTGGCACAGGGGCGAGCAGGAAGTTCGGGTCCCGGCGGAGTTCGTCCCGGACCACCTCCCGGAACCGCGGCCCGTCGAGCAAGAGGGCCGCCGCCCCGCC